>DRMA01000147.1 GCA_011375245.1 Thiothrix sp.
CGTAACATTGCTAGGCGCTCAACACCAAAACCAAAGGCAAAACCTGTATATTTTTCTGCGTTAATTTTAGACAGCGTGAGTACATTAGGGTGTACCATACCGCAACCCATTACTTCTAGCCAACCTGTATGAGAACACACCTTACATCCCTCCCCTGCACAATGAACACACTGGATATCGGTTTCAGCAGAAGGCTCAGTAAACGGAAAAAAGGAGTTTCTAAAACGAGTAGGCAATTCAGACACTTCAAAAAAAGCTTTAAAGAACGCATCTAATACGCCTTTTAAATCTTCAAATGAAACATCAGTATCTACCATCAATCCCTCCACCTGATGAAACATAGGTGTATGGGTTAAATCAGAATCACAACGATAAACACGCCCAGGAGCAATAATACGTAATGGTGGCTCTTGCTCCTCCATCACACGCACTTGTACCGGTGAAGTATGCGTACGCAACAACGTACTGTCTTCAAAGTAAAACGTATCATGCATGGCTCGTGCAGGATGATGGGGTGGAATATTTAAGGCGGTAAAATTATGAAAATCATCTTCAATTTCAGGCCCTTCTGCTACTGAAAAACCAAGCTGAGTAAAAATAGCTTCAATGCGCTTAATGGTACGTGTTATTGGATGTAATCCACCTGTATTGAGTCGCCGCCCAGGCAAAGTAACATCAATACGCTCTTTAGCCAGACGCTCATTCAAAACTGCCGCATCAAGTTCAAGCTTTTTATTTGCAATGGCTTCATTAACAGCTTTTTTAACGGTATTAATTTTTTGCCCAGCTTCACGACGTTCCTCAGCAGGTAATTTACCTAGCCGCTTTAGTTGCGCGGTTAACAAACCTTTTTTGCCAAGATAATGAACACGAACGTGATCAAGGTCATTGAGGCTAGAAGCCTCCGCCACTTGATGTGTTGCTTCTTCTAACAATTGTTCAAGTGTTTGCACAATTTTCTCCAATATAAATAAGAACGGGGATAGGCGCAGCCTATCCCCGTTCTTTACTAACATCTCAATTTATGCGTACTATCTAAGCGAGGGCAGCTTTTGATTTTTCAGCTAATACACCAAACGCATCAATATCATGTACTGCAAGATCTGCTAACATTTTACGATCAACGTCGATGGATGCTTTACTTAAACCATTCATAAAACGACTATAAGAAAGATCAAACTGTCTTGCAGCTGCATTAATACGCACAATCCATAAACGACGGAACATACGTTTTTTTACACGGCGATCACGATATGCATACTGACCTGCTTTTGTGACAGCTTGATTAGCAACACGATAGACTCGGCTTCTTGCACCGTAATAACCTTTCGCTTTTTTTAGAACTTTTTTATGTTTCGCGCGGGCTGTTACACCCCGTTTTACTCTTGCCATTATTAATTCTCCTAACTAGCTATAAGGTAACATTTTACGAACTGCTGGCGTATCGCATTTTTCAACGACATCACCTGCACGAAGCTGACGCTTACGCTTAGTAGATTTCTTAGTCAAGATATGGCGCAAATGGGATTGCTTACATTTATACGTGCCATTAGCACGCTTACGGAATCGCTTTGCGGCACCGCTATTGGATTTCATCTTAGGCATCTTGTCTCCTTACTGCTGACGCAGACTGGGTTTAGATTGAATAAAATATTCTGTAAGAGTGCCTCGCCTTAGCAGAATATTAGAAAGGCGCATATTATAGAATAACCTCATGGAAATAGCTACTTGTAATTATAGACATGCCTTATTACCAACAAATATTCACTCGTCCTCAAATCCCTCAGGCTTATAGCGATAATGCCCCGTAATTTTAAAACGAAATAACATATCCTCTAGTACAGGCCCATTGCCGATATTATGAATCATTAGCCGACGCTGCGGATTACGCATGGAAAACTGCTCTGCGACAATTCCAATATGTGGTTTTCTTGGTGCTAATGACCATGTTACTAAATCGCCAGCCCGATAATCTTCAGCTTTATCAGTCACGACTAAGCTTTCACCATGACGCTCAAAATACACACGCAAATTAGGTACACGACGATGATCAATATTCGTATCTGTTTTTTTCAATCCCCATAGTTTACGACTTGGGTATTGTTTAAATGCACGCTTCATATCCTCATGTACTAACTTTTGTAAATCAATACCTAATTGCCGATAAGAACGCACGACAACATCCGTACAAACACCAATATAAGGTGAAACATCCCCCATTGGATAAGCTATTTTCACATAACGCCCATCATAAATAATCGTATGTGTAGTTCTTTCTAGTGCAGCTCTAGAAAGCTTCTCAAAAAAAGTAGGGGGAATAACAGGTTCCGCAGGTGGAATAGAAAGAAAAGGCACCTCATTAGTAACCTCAACGACATCATTCTCTTTTTTCACATTATTAGCAATCTGCTGACTAATACTGATCGTCCCCGTATCAACCGACTCAACAGCTTCAGCAGGCTTGTCTTTTTTATCACAAGCCTGAAAAAAAATAATGCAACTACACAAAATAAACAGAAATTTTTTAATAATTTTTTCTCAACTCACGAGCAATACGATTGCGTAATTTATGCGGCACTGACTGGTTCATCATTAATGCAAAGGGCTTCCATTGATTATTCTTTACTAAATATCCTGCTAGTGTACTTACACCATTTAATGTACCTGACTTTGCATACACACCAGGCTCTACTTCAGGCAGTAAGTGCTTCCAACGCTGAAAGTTTTTTAACAATTGCACCAATTGTTGGGGTGATAAACGATTAGCACGCGATAAACCTGCTCCATCACGCATAGCAAAATTATGCGAGTGAAACAATGGTATTAAGCGTTTTTGCATATAATTTTTCACATCGCTTGCATTAGCAGGCCGGCGATAATGTTCTGCAGCTAAACTTAAAATTAATTGATTAGCAATAAAGTTAGTTGAATATTTCAACATGGGGCGCACTACTTCACCTAAGGTGCGTGAATTATAATGCTGATAATAAGGGGGGATAGCTGGTACACGTTGCCCATAAATAATACGTGATTCTACCTGAATTCCTTGCCGTCTTAACAAAGCCGCAAACAACTGTGCAAAAGAAGTCTCTGCATCACGCGGATTACGCCCTGTATTAACCCGTAATGTTCCCTTACTGAAACGTCTCCCCATACTTTCTGCATAAGGTGTTAATGGAGTTTGTGGTTCTGCTGAAATAACTCGACCATTACGCTTTTTAATATTCACTGTATTAAAATTTGCCGCAATTGCCGAAGGAACAGCATCATAAGGATTATTCGTTCTTCCTGTGCCTGGCATCACTAAACCTGCGGCAAAATAGGAGGTATCAAGCGCAATAGCATTGACTTGTACCAAGCCTTTACGTCTTAATTGTTGTGCAATAGTGGTTAACTCTTCAGAGACAAGGTAAGGATCCCCTCCCCCTTTCACCCACAACGTTTTATTTTGTGGTTCATAATAAAAATTAGTATGAAAACGATGGTTTTCACCCCATTTCTCTAACACCAACCAAGCTGTCACTAATTTTGTTGTTGATGCAGGAATAAAGGCTTGATTAGCACGATCTGATCGTAATGAGCGTCCCTGAGGATCAACAACGAGTAAACCTGCATTACGCAAAGCAGCAAAGTTTGATAAGGCATTGCCATGAGTTGTAAGAGGAATAAGTAACAACAAGCCCGATAATAGTAATTTTTTCATAGTATTAATTTTCACACGTCCCTTTTATAATATAAACCCAATCATAACAGCTATTTTGCGTAAAAAAACACAGGTCAATAACTAGGGGGAAAAGCCTAAAAATTCACGCACATTTTGCATAAAACCTTTTTCTTCTTTTTCTAGCACTTTTTCTTGCCTCCGCTCTGCAACAAATGGCACTGTACTCGCTAATTCACGTATAGCGGGTATCTGTCGCTCCATAGCTTTAATCCACTGTGGAATATAAACTTCTAGTGATTTTTTATAAGGTGCAAATAAGGCAATACGCTTTTTTTCTTCCACTTCCATATCGTTTTGCCATGTTTTTTCTGACAAACCAAAGGTATTTTCACCTTGCAAATAATCGGGCAGATTATATTCAGGCAAACAATCACCATGCTCATCAGCTTTACCCTTAAAAGGCAAATAACGTCCTGCAACATAATGCCATTCTGCTTTAATACTACCACAGCGTTGCTCGTTTTCCTCAGTAGCACGCAAGCGTGTATTGATCGCAATATTTTTATAACCATGATACCCACTCTGACGTAAAGTAAGCGTATTATCTTCACCTTCAAACAATACATAGTAAACACCTTTCAACTGCTGAAGCAACCAAACATGTCCTATTTTTTTCTCTGGTAAACAACCTCCATCAATCATCAACAACCATTCTTTGCTGACAGTATTATTATCCATATCGACTGCCAAGCTATATAAGTCGCATTGATCTAAACGTTGATTGTTTATCGCTTGACTAACTACAGGATAATATTGCTGATAAGGGCTTTTACTACTTCCTTGAACTAAGGCTTGTCTAAGCTGTTGAGTTGCAAGCTGAAACTCAACAGTTTCATCAGCACTCAATAATAAATTAGCAAGTCGATGACGATCAACCATAATTATTTTATAGATATCATCACATAAATTTACCAATTTATTATGGCTATAACGCTTTTTATTAGCTGCCTCTTTACTAGCAGATAAACACCATTTAGTGTGATATGCCTTATTTGTATTCCAGTGTGGCTGATTTTTTTGACACATTGACGACATATGTGTCTTTTGCTGTGGCAAACTAATTAGGTCACGTGCATAGTAATGGCAAAACGTTTTATCCGTATTTTCTGCCTGTACAGTTGACAAAAGTAGCAGCAATAACAAACTACCTAAATATTGGAATTGCTTGGGCATAGCAACAATAACTCCTAATTTATGTAATAATTTTCGCAACCATTCCCGCTTGCTCTGCTGCGGCCTTAATACGAACATGGATATTCGTTGCGGGATCTGCACGCCCCATAGCAGCAAAGAAATCGTCAATATCAAAATGGGTATAATAAGTACCCCGCTTGGTCATTTTTTGTCGATTATCAGTAAGTACAACATCGGAGTTTTTGGTATCAATAGCTTCATATTGATAAGAAGAACTACTTGAAAAATGAGTAATATAAATATTATTCCCCCCTGCCAAGCGTAAAGGAAGTAAGTTGACATGGATCGGTTCACCCGCCTTATTTGACACATCTAATGTTCCAGAAAGCAAACCTAAAATAGCTATCTGATGTTCACTATTCGTTTGTATAGAAATATTCTGCATATGAATACCTTCAAAGGCACCATCACTGGCAAATAGACCTTGCAAACTTCCTTTTGAACGAATCGTCACATCTTTAATGGTAATATTTTCCAACTTTGCGGCAGCAAACTGACTGTTATGACGGCTAATACTACGATCCACAGGAATAAGCTGTATCGCATCACGATGCGCCAGATATTTATAATATTTAAGTTTTGGTGCATATCCCACATGTGGGTTAATGCGGTCAATCATCTTATCAAAATCAGCAGGGAAATCAGTATCAAAAATCGCGTCATTAATGGTATACCCTTCAAGACGCACATGGGAAACTTTTATCTTAAAACAGTCACGAATAAAGGGCGCATCAATGATTGTTCCTTTAGGCGGTAGTTTTGCTGTATTCGTAACATCATAGAGCGTTTCCTTTGCTTCGGTTAAATCTCCATATTTTGCTTGGCTAACCAGTGATTCAATAATTTCTCTATAAGCATGTTCATGTGAATAATACTTATCATTGTAGTATTTATCTGCAATAGACTTTTCAAGCGCACTCGCTAAAGCATTTGCATCACTAGCATTACTATTAGCTGAAGACAAACTTGTAACATTATTTGTATTAGCATTATTGTTTGAAACAATAGGTTGTGCTTGCGGAACATTTAAACTCTGGCTTTCCTCTTCAAGCTGAACTTTTTCAGCTAATAAACTCTTTCTCTTAGCAATCCATTCATGCTGTTTTGGTGAGTTATATTTTTGATATTCTGCAATCACTTTATCAGCATGCCTCACTTCTAACGCAATAAGACGCAACCGTTTTGTAATAGCCTCTTCGGTTAAATTAACACCATTTGAAATGGGCTTTCCCGTTCTCTGTGCCCTTCGTGTTAATAGCTCTTGCTTACGGTCAATCCATTGATTTGCTTTTGGTGAGTTATATTTTTTATACTCATCAATCATTTTTTCTGCATGGGCAATTTCAAGATCAAGCACACGCACATCTTTATTAACTGCCTGTGCGGTTGCAATGTCACTTGCACTAGGACGCATATTTGTATTCTTTTGTCCTCCTCCCACTCCAATGAGCTTATTTCTTTGTGTAACAAGCTGATTCTTCCGATCAATCCATTGTTGCGCTTTCGGTGATTTATATTTCTGATATTCATTAATCATTCGATCAGCATGTATAATATCAGCGTTAATTGCATTTAACTTTGCTTGATTAACAACTTGCCCATTTTGTCTACTAGGCGACTGAGTTGATACTAAAGAACTTACTCCCCCTTGCTGCGCCTGTGCTGATGCCCCCATCACATTTGCTCGTTGTTGACGTAGCTGATGTAATAACACCACTTGTTCCTGAGCAGCTTGTGCTTCACCTCGACTTTTATGTATACCTATTTTCTTCTCAACATACTGAATTTGGTGCTCAAGCTGCATTAACTTACGTTGTTTTTGAGCAGAGGGTTGATAGGTTTGACGGCTTCCTTGTGCTTCTCCAGCGTGTTGTGCTCTCAACTGGCGGTATTGCTCATCAAGCACCTTAATTTCGTTTAACCAAATGCGCTCTATATCCGCTCGACTTCGTTGGCGTGCATCCTCTACTCTTCTTACATACAATGCTCTTTTTTGCTTAATGCTTTCAAGTTTAGCCTGAAGGGGATTGTTCGCCATTATGATGATATCCTTTGGGGTTGTTTTTATCGTTATAACATTAACTTGTAGGGTGTTTTTAACAAATTATAGGAACTTATAACTGTTTGTCAATTGCGTTTATTAGCCAATAAGCAAAGTCTACTTATACTGTAAAAGTTTACAAAATATTTATAATATCCATAATCTTTATTAATAATCTATCAGTACACTGCGATCTTAACGACCAAACTAACACAGGATATTGCAGACTTAGGGAGTAGACATGACACATATAGTAATCGTAGAGGATAACCCTGCCATCGCCGAGATGCTGCTTTTTCACATGAAAGAACAACATTACCAAACGAGCCATTTTGCTGATGGCGAACTAGCACGGCAATTTTTATTAACTCAAGATTATAATCTAGTTGTACTCGACATTATGCTTCCTAGTTGCAATGGTCTTGATATTTGCAAAGAATTACGGCAAAAAAATCCAGCCATTCCTGTCTTATTACTCACTGCTTTAGATAGTGAAATTGATCGTGTCATTGGTTTAGAACTGGGAGCTGATGATTATCTGACAAAGCCTTTTAGTATGCGTGAGTGCTTAGCACGCATTAAAGCCTTATTACGTCGCTCACAACTCTCCTTAGCTAACACAGGAAGACCCTCTCCAGAAGAACATAAAACCCTACTCATTGATGAGCTGAGTATCAATGCCTCTAGCCGTGTTGTATCATTAGATAACAAACGTATCGAACTCACCGCACGCGAATTTGACCTTTTGCTCCATTTAGCACAACATCGTGGACGTGTTTATTCACGCTCGCAGTTACTTGATTCAATCTGGGGTTACAGCCACGATGGCTACGAACACACTATTAACACCCATATAAATCGCTTAAGGAACAAGCTAAAAAGGACAAAAAACCAAACTGACTTTATCGAAACAGTATGGGGGATTGGCTATAAATTTAGTGATATTGATAAAAATAGGGAAGGCGAAAAATAATGCGAATATACCATGAACTCTACCAAGATTTGTTCGTGCGCTGCGCAAAAAGAGACAAACACGCTTTCCAGCAACTCTATCATCATTGCTCACCAATGCTTTATAGTATCGTATTACATATTGTTAAACAAAAAGAACTCGCTGAAGACATTCTACAAGAAGCCTTTCTTAAAATATGGCACAGTGCAAAGCTCTTCAGACCAGAAAAAGATAAAGCAATAACATGGATAATTACGCTGACACGCAATAAAACCTTAGATAAATTACGCTCGCTAAAAAGCCAACCACAGGAGATAGAAACAGCGTATGAAGGCATTGATTTTTCCACATCTTCACTACAACCTTATGATAACACACAACTTAATGAAGAAATCAGCTCATTAATGCGTTGCTTAGGCAACCTGAAAACCAAACAGAGAGAATGTATTGTATTAGCTTACTATTATGGTTATACCCATACTGAGTTAGCGATAAAACTCGATCAACTGCTAAGAATGGTAAAAACATGGCTTAACCGTGGTCAAACAAAGATACAACAGGCTCTACAACAATGAGCAGCTTATACCATCGCTTAGCATTTGTTTTACTTGGCGTTTTTTTACTACTTGCCTCATTGCTTTTTTTGCTTTACGAAAGCTCCACTAAGCATCTGCAATTAGAAACTTCCCAAAAACTCCATTTACATTTAGCTGAATATCTAGTACAAGAAATTAAACTTTTCAAAAAAAATCAACTAGATATCAAACGAGTTAAAGAAGCCTTTAGCAAAGTGATGCATATTGACCCTGCAACTGAGCTTTATATTATTGACCCAAAAGGCAAAGTATTAGCCTATGATGCTCCTGATGAAAAAATCAAACAATACTATATTGATCTTCACCCCATAAAACGATTTTTAAAACATCCTGATAAACTCCCTATTGTTGGTGATGATCCACGCTCAATACAACAAAAAGTATTTTCTGTTGCCCCTATCTATAAGAATATCCCTTATCATGGCACTCAATCATTAGTAGGTTACCTCTACATTATTATTGAGGGGGAGCTATACGACTCCATTGCAACAACCATTAAAGAAAACAAAACATGGCGACATGGTCTGTTTTTGATAGATCGGAAGAGC
>DRMA01000148.1 GCA_011375245.1 Thiothrix sp.
AGCTCACATTAACGTCTTTAGTGAGAACGCAATACTCAAAAGCTTAGATTGTTACATCGCAACTTCTGTTGTTTTAGAGTGTTCTTCAATTTCACCTTTGCGTTCATTTTCAAAGCGACGATAGCTACCTACTGAATTAGTTCCGATTAACTCTAGTGAGTCTTTTATTTTTCCTTTATTTTGTAAGCGATTAAAAAACAAGTAAACTTCGTTCACATCATCGCTATCACTAAAGCGACAGAGGTCAACCACATGTATCTGATTATTATGCATATAGCCGTTATCAATAATATGTCCCACAGATTGTAGGATAGACCTTTCTTGATGCTCCTTGTACTTTGTAACGATTAAAGTAAGCAATAAAATAAGGATAAATAATAATAAAAATTCCATCATAACCAGCCCCCAACAATTTATTTTTAACTTTTGCCCATGCTGATAGATTACATGACAAAAACAAGATACTCACTAAAAATTTGTTATTTTTTAGTCCTCCTGTCTTTAGCATAGGTTCCATAGAAAAGTGTGCTAAACAGTGATCGTTATTGACGTTACTTAGATATAAATAGAAATCATTAGCATTTATATTGTAAAAATTTCGCATTTATGCTTATATGAGTGGCGATTTTTAGGTCTATTATTGAAATGTATTGTTGTTTTTTTAGTCTTGTAATGGACTTGTAGTATTCCTACTGTACAATCAATAATCTAAAAGAGATAGATTCCGAAAATAATTGATATAAAATTAATCAATTTGTGTGTCGAACCTACAGAGAGAGTCTACATAAAAATATTTTGCAATAAGCGAGTGGAGCTTCAAAATGGCTGATGATTCTGGTAAGTCTGTTACGCCTATTCCTCCAAGCGAATCTAAGGATACGCTTGGTCATGCTGCATTTCAATACACGAAAAAGCCTGTCAAGATGGCATCACGTGACTTAAATGCGATGCAGCTCTACCTAAAAGAAATCGAATACTCTACCTTACTCACTGCTGAAGAAGAGGTGAAATACTCACGCCTTGCCTTACAAGGTGATGAAAAAGGTCGAGAGAAAATGATTGTATGCAATTTACGTTTAGTGGTTAAAATTGCACGACGTTATCGAGGACGTGGATTGCTATTGCCTGATTTGATTGAGGAAGGTAATCTCGGTCTTATTCATGCGGTGAGTAAATTTGATCCTGAGCGTGGTTATCGTTTTTCAACCTATGCCACATGGTGGATACGGCAAAATATTGAGCGTGCATTAATGAATCAGACGCGAACGATTCGTTTACCGATCCATATTAATAAAGAGCTTAGTGCCTATATTAAAGTATCAAGAGAATTGATGCGTGAACATGGACGTGAACCAACTGTGCCTGAAATTGCACAGAAAATGGATATAAGCATTGAGAAGCTCAATAAGCTGCTTGATTATAATGAAAAAACAGGATCGCTTGATACGCCAATGATGACTGATAGTGATAGTTCATTAGTTGACTTTGTGCCTGAGACATCAACCCTTGATCCTGTGAGTGAATTAGAAAATGAAGATGTTTCTTTTTCGGTGGATCACTGGTTAAATGAACTTGCTGAGAAGCATAAAGAAGTCATTATTCGACGTTTTGGTTTAATGGGGCACAGCGCATCAACGCTAGAGCAGGTGGGAAATGAATTAGGACTTACACGTGAAAGAGTGCGTCAAATTCAGATGGATGCACTAAAAAAACTAAGAAGAGTATTAGATAATCATGGTTTAAGTGGTGAAAATTTATTAGGTGAGTGAGTTTTGCTCGTTTCTATAGCGGTTTAGTTCTTTTCTAATACGTTGTATCTCCTCGTAATCCTCACGTTGTGTTTCATCTAATTTAAATAGGATGTTGTTGTCACCTGCATAGGGACTCGTGTGATCATATATTCCTTCTATTATTTCATCAGGTATTTCTTCAAATGCTAGGCAGTCGCGATCTTGTGAGTCATCATCACCAAGATAATGCATGCAAAATGCACAGGGAGGTGGTAGGAGGCAACTCATGCTTGTTGTTCTATCATAAATAATCCTGCTACCACATTTCTTCCCTCATTCATTAAGATATTGTAGGTTCGACAGGCAGCTGTTGTGTTCATTATTTCAAAGCCAATGTGTGTATTGACCAATGTTTTTAATAGGGGTTCATTGGGTAGCATATGCTTTGTACCTGTGCCAAGCAGAATAATTTCAGGTTTGAGTGCTATTAACTCCATTATTTGTTCTGCTGAGAGTGTTTGAAAGTCGTTAACTTCCCATTTGTCAGCATAATTTGGGGAGACAATGCATGTGCTACTGATGATTTTGTTATTGATTTCCACACAGCCTATATCGTAAGCCGTAATAGAATAGTATTGACCAGAGGAAAGTTCTTCATTGAATTTCATTGGAAGGATTGCTTAGTTTGTTGAATCTTATGTCTATTAATTTGGTTCGTGATAGTTGTTCATGTAGGGCAAGTTTGTCTGGGTTAAATAAACTCCACATCAAGCTTAGTCCAAGAAATAGAATACTCATTAAAACGGAACTGCCAGAGCTTAGGTGTAATAATTGGTGACTTATAATAAAACCCAATGCGATGATGGAAATAATGCTGAAGTAGCGAATGATGGCTTGCATTGGTGTGATTTTATTGCCTGCACTATCACTAATGCGTAATTTCCATACCGACATGCCTAGTGTATAGTCTTTTTTCAGCCAAAAAATGACAAAGTAGAGTGCGCTTAAGAGTAGTTGAAAGGCAAACAGCGTATTGGCTAAAGGACTCAAAGGTGGAATACTTTCTTGTGGTGAAATAAAGGAGATTAGCACTAAACTAATGATCACAATTCCTGTGATAGCAACAGCAAAATCATAAAGCATGGCAATTATACGCCGGTGTAATGGGGGAGCTGGTAGCATAGCGTAAGGGGTATCCGTATTTTTTTTAGTCATGGTCAATTAGGGGGTTTACATTTCAAGGAAGTTTTGTAAGAGGTCATAGCCGTGTTCAGTCAAAATGGACTCAGGGTGAAATTGTACCCCTTCAATAGCATAGTTTTTGTGACGAATTCCCATTATTTCATCAAGGTTTCCTGATTCGTCTTCTGTCCATGCGGTAATTTCTAAGCAGTCAGGTAGACTTTGTTGTTCAATAACCAATGAATGGTAGCGTGTGGCGCTAAATGGAGTGTTTAAGCCGTTAAAAACTCCTTGGTTATTGTGATGTATGAGGGATGTTTTACCATGCATGATTTTCTTTGCGCGAATCACTTTGCCCCCAAAAGCTTGTCCAATGGCTTGATGACCTAGACAAACACCTAAGAGTGGAATTTTACCTTTGAAAGTATTAATTGTTGCCAGCGAGATACCCGCTTCATTTGGCGTGCAAGGACCTGGGGAAATCATAATACGTTTGGGTGCAAGTGTTGCGATGGTTTCCGTATTTATTTCGTCATTGCGAATAACGCTAACGTCTGCTTTTAGTGTACCAAGGTATTGTACAAGGTTATAGGTGAAAGAATCATAGTTATCAATCATTAGGCAAGAGTTCTTGCCTAATGTAGCAGAGGGTGTTGTCATTATTTATGTACTCCATCAATACCTGCAGCTGCTAAACTTGCGGCTTTGAAGATGGCGCGTCCCTTGTTCATTGTTTCCTCCCATTCCAATTCAGGGACAGAGTCATAAACAATGCCAGCGCCTGCTTGAATATGCAGTGTTTGATCTTTAATAACAGCAGTACGGATGGCAATAGCGGTATCCATATTGCCATTCCATGATAGATAGCCAATAGCGCCTGAGTAAATACCTCGCTTAACGGGTTCTAGTTCGTCAATGATTTCCATCGCACGAATTTTAGGTGCGCCACTTACCGTGCCTGCGGGGAAGGTTGCTTTAAGCACATCCATTGCTGATAATTCTGCTTTTATCTTGCCAATGACATTAGAGACAATGTGCATCACATGAGAGTAGCGCTCAACTGACATTTTATCTGTAAGTTTGACGCTACCAATTTGACTAATCCTGCCAGTATCATTGCGACCTAGATCAATAAGCATAAGGTGTTCAGCTAGTTCTTTAGGGTCATTAAGGAGTTCTTCTTCAAGTGCTTGGTCTTGTTCTGCGGTTTCACCACGTTTGCGTGTACCTGCAATAGGACGGACGGTAACAATATCATTTTCTAAGTGCACTAAAATTTCGGGGGAAGAACCGACAATATGGAAGTCATCTAAATCAAGATAATACATATAGGGTGAGGGATTGATACTGCGTAATGCTCGGTATAAATCCAATGGCATGCCTTCATATGGAATACTCAAACGTTGTGATAATACAACCTGCATGACATCACCTGCGCTAATATAGCGTTTGGCTTTTTCTACGGCTTGTTTAAAGTCTTTTTTGCTAAAACCTGAGGTGAAATCAGCTTCATCAATTTGTTGGGGTTTGACAGATGTTTGATAGAGATCAATGGGTTGACGTAGTTTATTAATTAGGTGCTGCACTCGGTCTTGTGCTTGATGAAAGGTGTCTTTAGTGGCATGAACAATGACGAAAAGACGACTGGTAAGATTATCAAAAATAACCACCTCATCAGATAGCATTAGTAAGATGTCAGGAGTGTTTAAAGTATCTTTTTTTGCTGGTTTTTGTGCAAGTTTAGGCTCAATATAGCGAATAGTTTCATAGCCAAAATAGCCAACTAAGCCTCCACTAAAACGGGGTAAGCCCTCAATGTTAGGTACTCGTATTTGTGCTTGATAGTCACTAATCCAGTGTAAAGGATCATCCACCGTTTCTTTTAATATCAGTTGTTCGTTTGTAGTAACTGTAATGGTTTGCTTAACAATATGGATAATTGTACGAGCAGGTAAGCCAATAATAGAATAACGACCCCATTGTTCACCCCCTTGTACAGATTCAAACAAGTAAGAATAGGGTGCATTGGCAAGTTTGAGATAAGTACTTAAGGGGGTATCTAGATCCGCGAATACTTCTTCTACAAGGGGGATACGATTATAGCCTTGATCAATATAGGTTTGGAATTCTGCTAATTTCATAATAAACAAACTGTATTAATTAACGATAGGATTAAACGTTGTGTAGGGTTGATTAGTCTAACTATGCAACATGTAGCGGTTGGTTAGAGTTTAAGTACTAAAATCGCCATCGTTTATAAAACATCAGTAGCAAATTAAGTCTTGATAAGATCAAGGAGTTCAACCATTGAATCAATCACCGCATCAGGTTCATACAGATGAATATCTTCACCATG
>DRMA01000149.1 GCA_011375245.1 Thiothrix sp.
ATATTTCTCCTGTTGCTGCGCTTTATATTGTTGCCCTTCCTATTTTTGATACAATCATTGTAATGATCAAAAGAAAATACAATGGAAAATCAATGTTCTTAGCAGATAAAAAACATATGCATCATATTTTACTCAGATATTTTAAAGGGAATGTGAAAAAAACAGTATTATTGTTAGCAAGTGTACAACTCATTTATTCTTTTATTGGTTTATTTATTACTGTAAACCTAGGGCAAGAAATAATGGTATTTTCTTTTTTAATAAACTTGATTATCTTTTATCTGTATATGCAGTATTTAGACATTAATAATTAGAAAATAGCCTACTTCAGGTATTTACCATGTGTTTTTGTAGCTGAAATTACCCCATCAGAACAATGAATCGGTTACGTGCCCACCCGTTTATGGAATAAGTTGAGCAATAATAACGATTGTTACCAACAGGATGCTGATGCTCTTTCCCAGTCCCGCTTCCAAGCAGGAGGGCAATGTTTTTCATCGAGTAAACAGGCTTTATCAATACAAGGATATAATTCATCATAGTTCTTGATTTGAGTCCCCCCTACCCTTCGATTGATATGCCAAGGCTTTAGTTGATCCAATCGTTCTAAACCACAAGCGGCGAGTAATTCTTTTAAGTTTTCTACCGTAGCGTGATGATAGCGTGCAACCCGTTTGGCTTTTAATTCTACATTCAGAGACTTATAACGCGCTGGATTTTGAGTCGCAACGCCAGTGGGGCAGGTATCAGCATTACAATGGCGAGACTGAATACAGCCAAGAGCAAACATCATCGCACGCGCCACATTAACGCTATCCGCTCCTAAGGCAATTAAGCGTAAAACATGAAAAGCGGAATAAGCCTTACCCGAGGCAATAATGCGAATCTCCTCACGTCTGCCAATACCTCGTAAAGCACTATGTACAAAAATAAGCGCATCACGCAATGGCATTCCGACGGAGTTGGTCAGTTCTATTGGTGCCGCTCCTGTGCCACCTTCACCTCCATCAACGGTAATAAAGTCAGGTGTAATACCCGTTTCCAATATGGCTTTGCAAATGCCTAAAAATTCGGAACGATTACCAATACACAGCTTAAACCCCACAGGCTTGCCGTCACTTAATTGTCGCAATTGCCGCACAAATTTCAACAAACCAATGGGCGTAGAAAAGGCAGTGTGTGCGGGGGGAGAAATCACATCATGTCCCATCGGAACATGCCTAATATCAGCAATTTCTTGTGTGAGCTTAATAGCTGGGAGTATACCGCCATGTCCTGGTTTTGCACCTTGAGACAGTTTTATTTCAATCATCTTGACCGATGGCTTACAAGCCGTTTGCTGAAATAAATCAGCATCAAAGTCGCCATCTTTATTGCGGCAACCAAAATAGCCTGTGCCAATTTGCCAGATTAAGTCTCCACCTGCATCTAAGTGGTATGGGCTAACCCCGCCTTCACCTGTATTATGTGCAAATCCCCCCTGTTTAGCGCCAAAATTTAACGCCATAATGGCATTTTTGCTTAACGCACCATAACTCATCGCAGAGATATTGAGTGGCGATGCTGCATACGGTTGACTGCAATCTGATCCGCCAAATAAAACCTGCAACGTTTCAGGAAGAGGCTTAGGGTTCAGTGAATGATTAATCCATTCATAACCCTCTTGGTAAACATCAAACAACGTACCAAAAGGTCGAGTGTCGCGCACACCTTTAGCACGTTGATAGACTAATGTCCGAAATTCTCGGTTAACAGGCGTGCCGTTAATATCGGATTCCACAAAATACTGTTGAATTTCAGGACGAATTGATTCAAAGATATACCGAAAATGCGCCAATACAGGGTATAACCGTAATAGCGTATGTTGCCGCTGAAACATATCGTAAATGCCTAGCAGCATTAAAGGAATCACAATCCAGAAAGCGTATAGCGCTTTATTCCAGAAAAAACTGGTTAGTAATAGTAATGTCGTTACAGCAATAGACGTAATAACAAAGGCTTGACGCATGGTCATGGGATATCTCACAGTAATGAAAGGTAGTTATTGCTTATGAACGCATTTTATAACTATTCAGAGGCTAGGTAACATCAACGACCTGCTCAATGGCATCTTCCCACTGTGACATCACTTCTGCCACCGAAAAACGCTCTCTAACGGCTATTGCATTTTTCCCTAAACGCTTACGTTTTTCTTCATCATGGAATAAAGCCACTATTTCACGGGATAAGGCATCAATATCGTTAACCTCAATCAAGATACCATTTTCTTCTGGCTCAATAATCATATTAGGCCCTGAAGGACAGTTAGTGCTAATTACTGCTCGTCCTAATGCCATTGCTTCAACAAGTACATTTGGAAACCCTTCAAAGCGTGATGAAAGCACAAAAATATCGGCCTTTTTTACCACAGCTTGTGAGTTACTCACCCGCCCAGGAAGATGGACATGATCAGTTAGCTGCTGTTCTATAATCAACATTTCTAAGCTATGGCGTAAATCGCCTTCACCAAGAATCACTAAATGCGCATTTTTTTCTGCGAGTCCTGATTGCTTAAATGCTTTGATTAATACATCAAAACCTTTTTGCTCATGTAAACGACCCATCGCAAAAATCAAGAAACTATCAGGTAAGCTAATTGTTGTGTTTTCTACATCAGCCAATGCATCATTAATCCATACAGGGTTATGAATGACTGCAATTTTATCTTCTGCAACCCGTTTTTTTGCCCAATCTTCAACAACATCATCGCTTTGCATCACTAATAAAGACGTATAAGGATAAACCCATTGACGAATTTTGCTCCATAACGCACCAATCGAATGATGGTTAGGGTTAATCCGTTCAGAAACAATGATCGGCGTTTTTGTGCCAAGAACGGCTAGCAACATCTGCGTATTCATAATATCAATAAAACTAATAATACACTCAGGCTGATGCTGTTTGATTGTTTTACGCAATACACGCACACGCTGGTAATTATTTACCAAGCCATTGATAAAAGAGTTGGATTCTTTATCCATATTAAGCACAATGCGCTCCACCCTATCATCTACCGTATAAAAATCGGTTTCTCTCTTTGCGATGGTCAATAATTTGACCTGCCAGCCTTTTTCAACCCAATAGTCAGCCATGACAGACATGACACGTTGCGCCCCCCCTAACGATAAATCATAAATAGCCAACATAATCGTTCTTGGCTTATGTGTTGTTTCCATTCAACATTTTTCCTTACAATTAAACGGCATCCTGTATAAATGCCAAAAGTAGTTTACCCTATGAAGCCTATCAGGCTAAATTATTAAATAATATCTATTTTGACCTAATCCCCAAAACACTGTTTAGCACGATTTGCATCAACAACAATTTGTGCTTTTAAGGCATCAAAACTGTCAAACTTCGTTTCTTTTCTAAGGAACTCAACAAGTTCAATCATCACTTGTTTGCCGTATGCATCAGCAGCATAATCAAATACATGCACTTCTAGGCGCATTTCTTTTCCTGCAACCGTTGGCCGTACACCAATATTCGCTACACCTGTTAAAACGTGGTCAGTCAGCCCTTGTATACGCACGGCATACACACCTTTTGCAACGGCTATATGCTCAGGCAAGGCAATATTTAAGGTAGGAAAACCAATCGTTCGACCACGCTTATCACCATGCCTAACGCGACCTGATAGACAATAATCATGTGCTAATAAGTGCTTAACCTCACTGAGATTACCCACTGCAAGTTGCTGACGAATACGCGAACTACTTACACGCTCATCATCAAGCATAATCGTTTGTGTATCGACCACTTGCATGCCATGCTGCGCACCCAAGGTTTTTAGTAAAGCAAAATCACCGCGACGATTTTTGCCAAAACGAAAATCATCCCCCACAACTAAGTAGCTAATACCCAATTGCTTTATCAACAACTGCTGAATAAAATACTCAGGCTCTTGTTCTGCCAATGATGCATTAAAAGGTAAGCAAACAAACTCATCAATCGCCAATGATGCCAGCATACGCACTTTATCTCGTAATGGATAAATACGTGTTGGTGAAAGGCGCTGATGACGTTGAGCAAAAAACTCGTTGGGTAATGGTTCAAAACTAATAAGTGTTGTTATTAGCTGATGCTGGGTCGCAAGTGCTTTAAGCTGCTGAATAATACGTTGATGTCCTTGATGCACACCATCAAAATTGCCAATCGTGGCAACACGACCTTCAATAGACTTCTCATGTGCTGGCTCCGTATGAAGCCCTTGTATTCTACGGATTAATTTCATAGCGATATCTTAAAAACGAACTGTTGATTAAAGAAGCACTTAGGTTGTTTGGTTGTTTGATGAAAATAAGCTACCAAAATTACGCAGGATTTTTAGTTTTCCAATTCTTTGCACAGCACGAAAGGAGAGCAAAAAGACAAGTAAGATGGGGCATTTCTTTTCTGAAAACAACCTTAGTATAAGGTGTGAAAGCCTTGTTGTCTAAACGCTTCATAGGCAACAATTGCTACCGTATTCGCTAAGTTGATGCTACGGGAATCTGGCATCATCGGCACACGTAGCTTTTGTTCTTCAGGCAAACTGTCCAAAATATCTGCGGGAAGACCACGAGTTTCAGGACCAAATAAAAAAACATCACCTTCCTCAAAACAAGCCTCTGAGTAAATCGTGTTTGCTTTAGTTGTTAATGCATAGATTTTTGGGGCAGGATTAGAATTATTTTCAAGGCTTGCTAGAAACTCAGCATAATGTTCATATTCATGTACCACAGCAAGATCACGATAATCCATTCCCGCACGTTTAAGTTTTTTCGCATCCATTTGAAAGCCAAGTGGATGGATAAGCGCCAGCGAGCAGCCAGTATTTGCACACTGGCGCATGATATTACCTGTATTGGGCGGGATTTC
>DRMA01000150.1 GCA_011375245.1 Thiothrix sp.
AGGTTTGCACGCCAATACATTGAGAAAATACGCCGATGAAGGAAGCATCGAAATTATCAAAACCCCATCAGGACAACGAAAATACAACGTTGACAAATTCTTGGGGGTTGCAGGGAAGCGGTCATTGGTCTGCTATTGCCACGTCTCCAACTACAAACAAAAAGACGATTTACAGCGCCAAAATGCTGTCAGAATAAACAAGTCTCTTGGCGATCTTGTTGGTTTAAAAAATATTGGTTTTCATATTATTTATGTTGAGTCAGGTAAAGACACGACGGAATACCACAAACATTATTATGAGGTATTAGAATGAACAGCATCCTCCGTTTTTTTCCACTTGGGCTATGCCTATTATTCAGCTCTTTTGCTTTTGCCACCCCTTACCCATTAATAACCGATACCTTAAATCATCAAGATAGGCTACGCAGCTTTCATCTTTATAAACCCCGTAACTACGCCCAATCGAAGCCGAAAAAACCACTCCCCACTATCATTGCCCTACATGGCGGCGGAAAACGAGGCGGTAAAGCAATGGGCAAACACTTAGGTTTGAATAAAATAGCCCAACAACAGCATTTAATGATCGTCTACCCTGAAGGCATTCGCTCACAATGGAATGATGGGCGAGAAATATCCTATCGTGGCAAACAGGGCATAGAACAGGTCGATGATGTTGGCTTTTTATCAAAACTGACACAGAAGCTCATTAGTGATTATGGCGCAGATGCAAACCGCATTTATCTGGTGGGGGTCTCTAACGGTGGCATGATGAGCCAACGCATGGCGTGCGAGGCAAGCGATCAATTTGCCGCTATCGCCTCAGTGATTTCGAGTATGCCGCAAAAAATTTACCGCCATTGCAAACCAAAAAATGCCCCTCCGATGTTATTGATGAATGGCACAGCCGATCCTTTTATTCCTTATTGGGGCGGAAATGTCGTTATTTTAGGCAAGCAAGCAGGCAAGGTACTTTCAACACCTGCAACATTAGCATTTTGGCTAAAACAAAACCATATCAATAGCCGTCCTACTGTACGTGTTTTAGCGGATATTAACAAAAAAGATCATTCTACTGTGACCAAAAAAACATGGTTTGATCAGCAACATAAGGAACGGGTTGTGCTTTATCGTATTAATAACGGTGGGCATCAATGGCCAAGCAGTACGCATCGGCTAACATTAAAAAAACTCCTTGGTTTTAGGAATCAGGATATAAAAGGGGCAGAGGTGATTTGGGATTTTTTCAAGCAGCATGTGCAGTGATGTAAGGCTGGCACACTCATTGCGTTATTATTCATAAGGCTATTATGATATTTACCTTTGATGGCACGGTGACACGGTTTGATGTAAATACAATTAATGCGGAGTATATGGTGTAAAAATAATGTGTTTTCCTATTTAATCATCATGATAGCGATATAAGCACACCTCCAACCCTATAATTAATTGAGCATCCAACGACTGATGCGAGTAAACTCTTAGCCTTAATGTGAACAGGTATTATTGACCTATTTATTTTCCCTCTCATGCAAATTATGGATACAAAGAACCGCTTGAATAATAACGACTTCCCTAAAGAATTTCTTGAACAATACAAATCAACCATTACGCTATGGTCGATCCGTATTATGTATGACTTAAGAGCCTACACAAAAATTAATACTCGCTATGATCTTGATGAACATGATCAGGTGTTCAAAATTCTTGAGTTGGGCTATTTAATTGATAAATATGATGATAAAAAACGCCTAAAGAAAAAAAAGTTTCGTAAAATTCTGCAACAACTCAGTGAAGACATTGAGACAAAAACGGAAGCTTCACAAGGTGCTTTGTTTGAAAATATTGAGCAATTAGGCAAATTAGCAGGCTTAAATGACACGGAAAAAACGTTATTAGTCTTTGGTGTCTTGCTTGAAACCGTGCATGAACTGGAATTATGTACTGACATACTTGATGGTATTTCACCCCATGTTATGCCGCATCATTTAGCGGTTATTTTGGGGTTAAACCGTAACCATGTGCGTAAAGCTCTGGCTAAAGATGGTTTGCTACATCGCACAGGCTTATTACGCATGGATCGGGATGATCGCACCAACATCGTCTATCATTTTGAATTAATGGATGAAATTGCAGGTGTATTATTGGATGAAAACCAGCCTAATATTATGAAATCGCTCACCCGCTTCTTTCTTCCCAGCGGGGTTGCTAAACTAATTCCTAGTGATTATCAACATGTTAGTAAGGATTACCAACTGATTTACACCTACTTAGATGCAGCCACAAAGAAGCGCAAAAAAGGGGTTAATATTTTACTATATGGCTCTCCAGGAACAGGAAAAACAGAGATGGTGAAAACCCTTGCTGCCGATTTGAAGTTTTCCTTATATGAAGTCACTACCAGCACAGATGAGGACTTAGAACAGGACTCACGCATGGATTCTTATCGCCTGTGCCAACAAGTCCTCAAGCGTAAAACCGAAACACTGGTGATGTTTGATGAAATTGAAGATGCCTTTATTCGTGATGGTGATATGGAACGCTTTGGTATTCGCACCAGTACGAATACCAAAAAAGGTGAAACCAACCATTTATTAGAAGCGAATCCGCTGCCGACTATTTGGGTATCCAATGTCATCAGCCATATTGATGAAGCTATTATTCGACGCTTTGATTATGTGATGAAGTTAAATATTCCACCACGTAAAACACGTATGCGCATCATCAAAAAATACACTAAAACCTTAAATGTAAGTAATCAATGGATTGAGCAAGTTGCTTCTAATGAATACTTAGCCCCTGCCCTCATTGCCCGTGCCACCAAAGTCGTGCATGAGTTGAATGAAACCGAGCAAGCAAAGATTGAAGCCAGTATGGAATTGATATTAAGCAACACACTAGAGGCAATGGGGCATGATAAAAGCCTATTTGATTCGCATAGCAGCCCTATTACCTATCGCGTTGATGCACTGAACCCTGATTATGATTTGGTTAAACTACAAAAAGCCTTAGGTAAAAAACCACAAGGTCGTTTGTGTTTATATGGCCCTTCAGGCACAGGAAAAAGCGAATTTGCTCGTCATCTTGCCAAAGAGTTGGATATGCCGTTACTCATCAAACGTGCTTCTGATTTGCTTGACCCTTATATTGGTATGACCGAACAGCACATGAGAGACATGTTTGAGCAAGCTAAAGACGAAAAAGCCTTATTACTCTTAGATGAAGCGGATAGTTTTTTGCGAGATAGAACTCGTTCACGCGAATCATGGGAAGTGACGCAGGTTAATGAATTGCTGACGCAAATGGAGCAGTTCAAAGGCTTGTTTTTTTGTACCACCAATTTGATGGAAATACTTGATCAAGCTTCTTTACGCCGTTTTGATGTGAAAATTAAGTTTGATTACCTCAAATCCGAACAAGTGTGGACATTGTTCAAACAAACCCTAGATGACTATCAAGATAAAGCTGCTGTAATGACCAAACGCCAACAAAAAGCATGGCAACATAAAGCACGAGGCATGCAAGGTATTACCCCTGGTGATTTTGCCACTGTAGTACGCCAGAATGATTTTTCGGGTGAGCCATTGAGTGCTGATGCGCTGTTTAAAGGCTTGGAACGTGAGGTTAAGTTTAAACAGTATGGGGCGTTTAAGGGGATTGGGTTTGTGAATGGGTGAGTATCAGTGAATATTGTGCCACAAACACTGCCCTGCTTGCTTTTCTATGGCCCGTAATCGTTCATTATGTGCAACTATTTCATCATCATTAGCTAACAATACTTTTACCGCTGAGCGATCTGCTGCGAGACGACGAATTTGCAGACCATCATGATTACTGTCATCACCTTCAACCCGCAATGCCAAGCTTTCTTGCCCGCCAGTCATTGCTAGATAAACATCTGCTAATATTTGTGAATCCAGTAATGCGCCATGTAATTGACGATGGGTATTATTAACCGCAAGACGTTTACACAAGGCATCCAAACTATTGCGTTGCCCTGGATATTTTTCACGGGCAAGCACCAATGAATCTAATACGGTGCAATGGTCTTCAATACAACCCCATTTGGAATTAGCTAACTTAAGTTCGTAATTTAAAAAACCAATATCAAAAGGCGCATTATGAATAATCAGTTCTGCACCTTTTATGTAGTTCATGAAATCATCAACAATATCAGCAAAGCGGGGTTTATCAGCTAAAAACTCGGGTGTTATACCATGAACCTGTAACGCCTCTGCATCAATTTCACGATCAGGTTGTAGGTATTGGTGGTAATCATTACTGTTGACACGACGCGCAACCATTTCCACACAACCAATCTCAATAATACGGTGTCCGTCACTGGTTTCTAAACCAGTGGTTTCGGTATCGAGTACGATTTTTCTACCATTTTCTGCATCTGTCTCTGTCATGTGTTACTTTCCTTTTTGCCCAAGTATTCTACTACCACCTTTTTCATCAATCGCTCGATTAGCTAAACGATCTGCTCGTTCATTGTCAACATGTCCACTGTGTCCTTTTACCCATTTCCATTCAATATCATGTTGACTCGCTATTTTATCGAGCTGTTGCCAAAGCTCTTTATTTTTCACTGGTTTTTTAGCCGCAGTTTGCCAGTTACGTTTTTTCCAACCATGAATCCATTGTGTTATTCCTTGGCGTAAATAATTAGAATCAGTTGTTAAAACAACTTTAGAAGGACGTGTTAATGCCTGCAATCCCTGAATCGCTGCCATCATTTCCATTTGATTATTGGTTGTTTTCGCTTGATAACCATACAAATCTTTTTCATAAACACCATAGCGTAATACAGCTCCCCAACCACCCGGTCCTGGATTGCCACGACAAGCGCCATCGGTAAATATTTCTACGCAGTTATTTTTTTCTATCACTTTTCTATCACTTTTTCTATTATATGGAATACATGGAACGTTTCAGTTAATTACTCCGTGAGGTTGGGTTAATAGCAACATTCGTTGGCACAATAATACTTGCTTTTTGTCTTTTTTGTTTTGTAATAGGCATGATTAAGGCATGTTTTTTAGCATGAATAATAGTGATGTTAGAAAAAATAGGCCAATATAAACTGCCCCATTTTTCCAACTTGACCAAACGATCAAACATTTTTCCTTTTAGATAAGAGGAACGAAAACCAACATAAGACACATCAAGCATCTCCCAACCTAGCACAGAAAACCAATCACGAATACGATGCGTACCATAAGGCTTTACTGTCCGCCCCATATGCTTACAACACGTACGATGCCCACTCCATATTGCCAATGAGTTGAAACTGATAAAAAGACAGTGTCCCTCTGGTACTAATACGCGATCTATTTCACGCAAAACGTGATGGGGGTTATCTGCGCATTCTAGTACATGACTGGCGAGTACTAAATCCACGCTATCAACATCAATCGGTAGTGCGGAAACTTTAGCTTTCAGTGCAACATTTTTTTGACCACCTCCATACCCGAGTGAAAAACAAGATCTCACCCGTGACTTATCCAAAAATTGATGCCGATCAATCAATGCACCCATTTCCAACGCATAATAACCAAATATTTTCCCTAAATAATTTTCTATTTCATTATCAAGTTGTTTGAGCGCATAAGCTCCAGCAGGCGTAGAGTACCAAGTAGCACAATCCTCGTAAATCTCTGTTTTTTCATTTTTTTTAGAAAACACTTATAAAGAACCTCTTAAAAGCCATTTATCAATATAATCGAACCGAACAATTATTGAGCTATGAAAATAGAATAAACTAATGGTAGAATAGAAATCTCATAGGTTGAACTAATAAAAGCAATAACAGTCAATTCTAATAGTCACTCACATAACGATAAACTTGGGGCAATTCCTTCATGACACGTACAAAACTTAGCGTAACAGTCTCCTCTGTTATTGCTGCCATGACACTCGTAGGCTGTTCGGGTAACATGCAAACAACGGAGATTTCTACTAACAAAAATAACACCGTTTCGGCTAAACATCATAAGAAACCTATTAAAAAAGTAGCGATCATTCAAACCGCAAGCGTTAGTAAAACAAAACATACGACGAAAGCACAGGGACCTTATCGTGAGGACACATGGCGGCAAATTTACCGTGGCTTTCGGATTCCGAACTATAACAGAGAGCCTCGTGTTCAGCAGTTTATTAGCAAGTTTTCACGCCATCCAAAGCACTTAACCAAGATGGCTGTACGGGCAAATCCTTACTTACCTTACATTGTCAATGCAGTAAAGCAACAAGGAATGCCAAGTGAAATAGCTTTATTACCTTTTGTAGAAAGTTCTTTTAGACCACATGTTTCTTCACATGCACACGCAGCAGGTTTATGGCAGTTTATTCCTGAGACAGGTAAACGTTATGGTCTAAAGCAAACACCAACGTTTGATGGTCGTTATGACCCATTTCTTGCCACTCACGCAGCACTCAGTTACCTGAAGAAGTTAAATAGACAGTTCAATGGTGATTGGTTACTCTCGTTAGCTGCTTACAACTGTGGTGAGAACCGTGTCCAGCGTGAAATTGACAAAAATAAAGCCAATGGTCAACCAACAGATTTCTGGCATTTAGATCTCCCTAAAGAAACACAACAATATGTGCCTCGTTTATTGGCTTATAAAGAACTTTATCGTCAACCTGCACGCTACAGCATAAACTTACCTGAGCGTAACCCACGCTCAGAACCCATCAGAACAAAAGTACGTAAGGCCATTGATTTACGCCAAATTGCAATACATGCAGGCTTACCTTCAAATACCTTAACACGTTTGAATCTTGCTTATAAAACAGGTATTTCAACACCTGACATACAAAAAGGCGAAATCAATTTCCCGCGTCCACATGCAAATAAACTTCTAAAAATTATTCATGGTATCCCTGAGTTACCTGATTCAGTTGTACAACAAGCAAACCGTAAAGCACTTGTTATTGCTTCAATAAAAAGAGCAACAAAAGCAACAAAAGCAACAAAGAAAAGAGCAAAAGTACGTAAGAAGTTATTACTCGCACGGAAACCTCGTGTTGAAATCGTTACACATCGCGTACGCCGTGGTGATACTTTAGCACATATCGCTAAACGTTATGGGGTAAGCATCCATCGTATTATGCGAATGAATAAAATGCGCAGCACTAAACTTCATGCAGGAAAACGCTTAAAAGTAACAACCAAAATGACTCGTAGTCGTCGTGGATAAGTTTTTTTTGTCAACATGATGTAAGGAATGAGAATAAAATAGCATTCTCATTCCTTAATAAACCATCAATATGAATCAAAATAAGCAGGTGATTCGTCACAATATCACCCAACAAAGAAAACAACTAAGTAAAGCGCAACAACAACTACGCTCACAGCAAATAGCAAACCATTTATCTCAAAGCACGTATTTCACCCAAGCAATACACATTGCTTACTATCTTCCTATTGCAAACGAAGCAGATCCAAGCCTACTACAAAAATCAACAAAGAACACCGCAAATATCTCCACACACAATAATAAAAAAACCTTCTATCTTCCCATCGTGGCACAACATGGAGAAAATAGCCTACTATTTGCTAAAGTACATAAAAACACAGGCTATAAGAAAAATAAATATGGGATTAAAGAGCCTATTTACCACACTAAAGACTTACTAGCAGCAGATCAACTTGATCTTGTTATTACACCTTTAGTAGGTTTTGATGATCAAGGAAATCGGCTAGGCATGGGGGGCGGCTATTATGATCGCACCTTTGCTTTTAAATGCAAAAACAATATTAATACAAAAAAAACACCTATTTTAATAGGCTATGCCTATGATTTTCAACAAGTAAGTAAGTTACAAGCCAAAAGCTGGGATATCCCGCTTGATGGCATTGTGACAGAATCAGGTATCTTGCTACTCAAATAGTATAAAAATAGTTAACACTTAAATAGAACTAAAAACACACCTTATAGTCAGATAAAATTAAGTTGTAATCCATAAAATAGTTACATAATAAAACAAGGGGCTTACCATGTTACAAAAAAATAAAATACAAGAAGATAAAAAAAATACGCCATTATCAATCACTGTAAATTCTAGTGAAAAAACAGATTTTTCTGATGAAATAGAATTTGCGATGGAAGAAGAAATGGAGGCAATCGATAAGGCACTCACTGCTACAAAAATAAAACCAAAAATGGTCAGAAGAAATATTGAACATTATCTTGAAGAGAGGGCATTAAAGCGTCGAGTACATGATGTCTTTGAAGATGAGTTGCTGCTACTTGATTAATTTATCTTAAAAATACTGATACAAGTCAGATAAATAGCTTCATAAACGCTTGTTTCATTAACTATATGGAAATATTTATCTGACCCTAGATAAAAAAATAAAGCTAAGAAAACGTAGTTTTCTTAATTCCCTCTTTTTTTTTTCCTTTTACTCGTTTTTTACTATATTTATCTTGCACACTATCAACAACAATAATTAATACAACAATCAAATAAAAAGTAACCTTATTCATAGGTTCAATAGCTTGGCCAAACAGGTGCAAATTCGCCAAATGCCCCCCTTCAGCAATCAACATAATTCCTACTAAAAATAAAATAAACAATCCAAGTATTTCATAGCGACGATATTGTTTTAAAAAAATAGAAATATGCTCCACAAACCAAACCATTAAAGCAATACCGATCAGCATAGCAGGCAACATCATAAATAAACTATCTGTAAGCGCTCTCATACTTACAACCGCTTCAAAGGAAAAAAGTAGATTCATTAATATAATCAATAATAAAGAACGATTGAATGAAAGCGGTGTATGTCTTTCACGTTTTCCACGTATTAGCATATAACTAATCTCTTTCGTTGCTGTATATACAATTGCAATACCACCAAGCAAAAAAATAAAACTATGCAATGTAAAAGACACTGAAATAATACTAGGAAAAATAATAGAAAACAAAACACTTTGAAAAGTGACAATCATTTTTACAAAAATAAACAAAAATATTATGCGCAAAAATATAGCTACATAAAGACCATAACGTCTTAATATTTTTTGTTCATTGACAGTAACACGCTTTGATTCTTGCGAAATATAAAGCAAGTTATCAAATCCCAGCACCGCCTGTAATAAAACTAATAAAGCCAGTGTCACGAGATTATCTAGCGTAAAGAAAGCTTCCATATAATCATATTGAACTTAACAAAAAGAGGTAGTAAGGGTACAAAATAGACTTATAGCGGTCAAGCTTAATGGATGATGAATAAGAAGACCACTGTTTAATAACAGTGGCCTTGACAAACAGATTAAAATTTAAACAAATAAACATTAATAATTAATCTTCACAATGAAAAGATGCAACCATTTCACCATTTCCATCAACACTTTCTAAATGGACATCATATCCCCAAAGACTATGTATATGTTTCAACACTTCATCTGTTGACTCACCAAGAGGACGCAAACTGTCCTGATAATGATGCAAGGTAATCGAACGATCACCATGCACATCCACATGATGCACCTGAATATCAGGTTCTTGATAGCTAATATTATACTGCTTTGATAATGCCTCACGCACCTTACGATAGCCCTGCTCATTATGGATCGCATTAATTTCGATATAGCTATTGCGAGTATCATCATTTAGCTTGAAAAGCTTGAAATCCCGCATAACCTTAGGTGACAAGTACTGCAAAATAAAACTCTCATCACGAAAGTTTTCCATTGCATGATGCAACGTATCCAACCAATCAGCACCCGCAATATTAGGAAACCATTCGCGATCTTCATTCGTTGGATCTTCACAGATACGCTTAATATCTTGCATCATTGCAAAACCTAATGCATAAGGGTTAATCCCTGAATAATAAGGACTATCAAAATCTGGCTGTGTAACAACACCCGTATGCGAAGTGAGAAACTCCATAATAAAGCCTTCATTCACTAAGCCTTCATCATACATTTCATGCAAAATAGTATAATGCCAGAATGTTGCCCATCCCTCATTCATCACTTGTGTTTGACGTTGTGGATAGAAATACTGTGCTACCTTACGCACAATACGCACAATTTCACGTTGCCAACTTGCTAAACGGGGCGCATTTTTCTCGATGAAATACAATAAGTTCTCTTGTGGCTCATGCGGAAAACGTGCTTCGGCTTCCTTCTTTACCTTATCTTCCTTCTTTGGAATCGTGCGCCAAAGATCATTTAGGTGTTGCTGGATATACGCCTCACGCTCCTCTTGCTGTTTCATTTCAACAGCTGCCGAAATAGGTGCAGGACGCTTATAACGATCAACACCATAATTCATTAAGGCATGACACGAATCCAGTGTTCTTTCCACACTATCAACACCATAACGCTCTTCACATTTACTGATAAAGTTTCGTGCAAACAACAAGTAATCAATAATCCCTTCCGCATCTGTCCATGTTTTAAACAGATAATTACCTTTAAAGAA
>DRMA01000151.1 GCA_011375245.1 Thiothrix sp.
CTGGCTCTTCAGCAGCAAGTTGTGTCGAGCTGACAATACTAATACTTAAACCAGCAAGTACACCAAGAAGTTTCGTATTCATAAATTAATAACCGCCACTGATTGATCACTCCCTAGCGAGGATCCATCATAAATAATATAAAAAACCGAAAGTCTATGCCGAATATTATAAAGTTACAAGCGCTAACCCGCATACCTACAACCTATGTCAGATATGTAGTCGGTTATAGATACCATTCTTGCCTCAGCTTGTTATAATCCCGTTTCATTTTTTATAGTTCGTATCCCAGCATGGACATCATCGTAAACGGAAAGACAAATACAGTTCAACCTAATACCAGTGTTGCCGACCTAATCACAATACTCGCATTGGATGGCAAGCGTTTTGCCATTGAAATCAACAAAGAACTGGTACTAAGGAGTAGCTTTGATACAACCCACTTACACGCTGGTGATAAGATTGAAATCGTAGGCGCTATAGGTGGCGGATAATCATCATGAAAAAAGATAGTCTTATTATTGCAGGAAAGGAATACCAATCACGTCTGTTAACAGGGACGGGAAAGTATACTGATATGGAACAAACGCAACAAGCCACCGAGGCCAGTGGTGCAGAGATTATAACCATTGCCATTCGCCGTAGTAATATTGGTCAACATGCAGATGAGCCTAACTTACTTGATATATTACCTCCTGAAAAATACACCTTATTACCCAATACAGCAGGGTGTTACACACTAGAAGATGCGGTAAGAACCTGTCGTTTAGCGCGTGAGTTATTAGACGGACATAAACTGGTAAAACTCGAAGTACTTGGCAATGAAAAAACCTTATTCCCTGATGTAATTGAAACTTTAAAAGCCGCTGAAATACTAGTAAAAGACAACTTTGATGTCATGGTGTATACCAATGATGATCCTATTATTGCCAAACAATTAGAAGAAATCGGCTGTGTTGCTGTTATGCCATTAGCCGCTCCCATTGGCTCAGGGTTAGGAATTCGCAATCCGTATAACATTTTAGAAATTATTGAAAATGCAAACGTACCCATTTTAGTTGATGCAGGTGTAGGCACAGCTTCTGATGCTGCGATTGCTATGGAGTTAGGCTGTGATGGCATTTTGATGAATACTGCTATTGCTAATGCACAAAATCCTGTACTCATGGCAACCGCTATGAAAAATGCCGTGCTTGCAGGTCGTCAAGCCTTTCTTGCAGGTAGAATACCCCGTAAACGTTATGCTTCCGCCTCCTCACCTATTGATGGTTCATTTGTTTAGTGAGTTAACTTAAATCTTTATGAACAGTGATAGTACCAACAGTAGCAGTAACGATAAACACTATACTCGTAAAATCCGTAGCTTCGTACTACGCCAAGGGCGAGTCACTAAAGCGCAAAAAATTGCGTTAGAAACGCTGTGGCCTATATTTGGCATTGAAAGAGCTAATACTTTGCTAAATTTCCCACAACTTTTTGGCAATGATGCACCAATTACCTTAGAAATTGGCTTTGGCAATGGTGCATCACTGGCAGAAATGGCAATCAACGCCCCTAAACGCAACTTTGTTGGCATTGAAGTACATCCACCAGGTGTGGGCAATTTATTGCGTTTAATTGGCGATAATCAGTTAAAAAATATCCGTATTCTCAATGACGATGCGGTAGAAATTATTCAACAACGTATCGCACCAAAAAGCTTAGATCGCGTACAGCTGTATTTTCCTGATCCTTGGCATAAAAAAAAGCACAATAAGCGTCGTATTGTTACTGCAGAATTTGTTAACTTACTTGCATCACGTTTACAGGATAATGGTGTGCTTCATATGGCAACAGATTGGGAACATTACGCACTGCAAATGGAACGCGTCATGCTTGCCGCACCTACTTTTAAAAGCAGCTTTGAATCCGCTTTTGCACCACGTCCTAACTATCGCCCACTAACCAAATTTGAACAACGTGGTTTAAAATTAGGACATAGTGTGTGGGATTTAGTTTTTCAGAAAATATAATCGTAATAGCATTCAGAGGCAAAATAAATGCGCGGTATGGTTCCCAACGATCCACAAACACAAGTATCTAACTACCATTATGCTATTGTCTATGCACCACGCAAAAAACGTAATCGTTTCCCTGCCTCTTGTGTTGAATTACAAGAAACGATTGAAGAGGTTGTCACATCCGCTGAGCCTGATAGAAAACGTTATGCCGCTAAAGTACATGGTCCCTCTAAATCATCCGAAGGACAATTTATTTATTATCTAATTGAATGGCTATAGCATTAATACGCGCAATCAAACGTGCTGTGGCTCCTTTATGTTGCTCAATAACCTGATGCCCTCTTTCCCCCATTGCAGATAAAGCCTGTTTGTCTGCCAACATCTGTTGTATATGTTGTAAAACATTTTCATTACACTCTGCAACAACCGCAGCATCAACCTGCTGTAACAAATTATAAGCCATTGTAAAATTAAAAATAAATGTACCACTCAGTACAGCCTTTGCACAATATGCAGGCTCTAACGGATTATGCCCACCTGTTGCAACCAAACTTCCACCCATAAAAACGAGGTCTGCACTTAAATACCACGCAAACATTTCACCCATTGTATCGCCAAGAATAATATCTGTATTTGTATGAAAATGCTGCGCAATTGAACGACGTTGCACATGAAAACCAGTTTGTTCAATAAGTGTATAAACATGATCAAAACGCTCAGGATGGCGGGGGATAATAATCAGCAACAAATCACGATAAATAGACTTTAGTTGAGCATAAATATCCAGTAAAATTTCATCTTCCCCCTCATGCGTACTTGCTGCTACCAAGACCATTCTCTGCCCCCACTCACATCTAAACTCACTAGCTATTTTTTTATATTTTTCATCTATATATAAATCTAACTTAATGTCACCTATTATCTCTATGCTTTGACTAGGTGCTGCCAATAAACTAAAATTATCAGCATCTACTTTATTCCGACAAGCTAATAAGGTGGCATAAGATAAAGTTTCTGCTACCAAGCCTTTTAGTCTTAAATAACGCTGGGTTGCTCGCTCAGATAATCGTGCATTTGCCAAGATAATAGGAATTGAACGCTTTGCACAACCATGCCAAAAATTAGGCCATATTTCCGTTTCAATCACCACAAATAGCTCGGGTTTTACCCGTGATAAACTAAGATCAATCAGCAAAGGTAAATCATAGGGGAAATAACGATGCTGCACACGATCACCAAATAGACGTTGAACCGTTTCTGCACCTGTTGCTGTTATGGTACTAATAACAATACTGCTATCACCATACTGCTGCAATAACAATTCAACAAGGTTTTTGGCCGCAATCACTTCACCCACCGAAACAGCATGTATCCATAGTCGTATAGGTATATTAGGAACAGGATAAAACCCAAAACGCTCCTGTATTCGCTGCCGATGCACGGGAGCTTGACGACTTCGCCACAATAAGCGAAGCACCATTAACGGCACAATAAAAAGTAACAAGCTAGTATAAAGAAAACGACGAATAGACATTATATGATGATAAGCAAGAAAAGATTCATCATAGACCTATTCAATATAATTACCAAAGGTTATACTATGCGAAAAAACCACCTATATTATTTAGATATTAATAACTTATATCAATAACCTACTGGATTAGATGATGAAAATCAGTAAAAATACTGTACCTAGCCTTGCTTATACGCTAAAAAATGATACTGGTGAAGTATTGGATCAAGCCGACAAAGAGAATGCCTTTGTCTATTTGCATGGTCATGCAGGTGTTATTGTTGGATTGGAAAAAGCACTTGAAGGGAAAATAACAGGTGACATCTTAACATTAGATATTGCACCTGAAGAAGCTTATGGTCAAAGACATGAAAGCTCTATTCAGGAAATGCCTCTTGATATGTTTGAAAATATTGATAAATCAGAGATTTTTGAAGGTGCTCAGTTTCATGCCGAAACCAATCAAGGCATGCAAATTGTCACCATAACGCAGGTGGGCGAAGAAACCGTTACTGTTGATGGAAATCATCCAATGGCAGGTCTTACCCTTCATTTTGATATTGAAATATTAGATGTTCGCGATGCAAGCAAAGAAGAAATAGCACATGGTCATATCCATGCTCATGGCAGTTCTTGTGGGCATAATCATTAAGCAATAACTATTAAACAGTGGTTAATATACATTGAATGGCCACAAAATAATCTATAAATAACTACAATATCCTCGTAAAACTAGTATATACTTTTTAAAGTAAATTCTATCTTATAGGTCGTAACTATGAATCCCTTATCAGTTTTATTGATTATAGCCCTTACAATCGGGTTGCTTGCCTTTTTATCTTTTACCCTTTTTTATCGCCGTGCCGATAAACAAACATCTATTGTTCGCACAGGCTTAGGTGGAGAAAGTGTTATTATGAGTAGTGGTTTGATGGTCGTGCCATTACTACATAAACTTATCAAAGTTAACATGAAAACGATTGAAGTACCTATTTCTCGCATAGAAACAGACTCCATCACAACTAAAGACCATCTTCGTGTTGACGTTAAAGCAAATTTTTTTCTACGTGTAGAAACAACAAAAAGCGATATTTCATTAGCCGCTCAAACAATGGGCAACTATACCTTTGACGATGCAAAAATGTTTGATATGTTTGAAGAACGTTGCGAAGCTGCACTCGTTGGTGTTGTTAACAAGATGACACTCGATGAACTACATACCAATAAGGAACATTTTCGTGATGATGTTGAAAATTTCATCCGCAATGATCTTGCCTCTAATGGTCTAGTTCTACAATCGGTTGCACTAAAATATGTTAACCAATCAGCAACTGAATTTTTCAACAATCAAAATATTTTTGATTCTCAAGGTCTTACGCGCATAAAAGAACAAATTGCTAGAGATTCTAGAGATCAAGCAGAAGCTAAAAGTAAACGTGAAATCGAAATCCGTGAACTTGAATATGAAGCAGAAGCAAATGCCATTGACTTTGAAAAGAAACTAGTTGAGGAAGAGGAAGAAAAACGTCGCGAAATTAACGACATCCAGCAAAAAACAGAACGAGATATTGCTCAAGCTCGCATTACTAAAGAACGTGATATTGAGCTATTCCAACAACGAAAAAGCATGCTGATTGCTGAAGGTCAAAAGAAAGTTGCTGAGATATGGATAGAGACTGATAAATTAAAAGCCCTTGCAGCAAAAGCTTCTGAAGAAGTCACTACTGCTAGAGAAACAGCCCAAGCAGAACGTAACCGCACTGTTGAAATTATTGGCACAGAGAAAGAAGCTGACAGACAACGTATTATTGCGCAAGCAGGTGCAGATGCTGAGAAGGTAGCCGCAGAAGCAGCAGCAATACGCTACCAAGTTGAAGCAACAGGTAAAAATAAGCTTAACCAAGCAGCCAACACCTTGTCTAATGAACAGATTGACATGCAAGTTAAAATGAATATTGTCAAGCAGTTACCAAGTATTGTCAAAGAAAGCGTTAAACCTCTTGAGAACATTGAAGGTATAAAAATTATACAACTTGATGGCTTAAATAATGCAACAGGTAATGGCAACCAAGGTAGTAGTAATAGTGGTGGTAATGGGGGCGGTAATGGTGGCAGCGGCAGCTTATCTGACCAAATCGTTGATAGTGCCTTACGCTATAAAGCACAAGCACCTTTAGTTGATAACTTGCTTAAAGAAATTGGCATTGATGGCTCAAGCATGACTAGTCTTTCAGAAGCACTAAAAGATAATACATCAACAGCTAAAATTGAAAAAAAGGATGATACAACAACAGATGGTGATATCAAGAAAAGCGCTTAATACTTAATTGAGACAGCATCAATTAGAATCCCACACATGCTATTATAAGCATCTGTGGGATTTTTTATACCTCTAAACTTTTTCTTAGTTGACTATCTAGCTCACTTAACAAGCACTCTAAGACCTCTTCGGTTATTTTCTCTATCGTTTTATCTATCCCTAACAATACACACTGAGTCACTTGTAGATCAGCATAACCACATGGGTTTATTTGTTGATAAGGCGTTAAATCCATATCAACATTCAAACATAAACCATGATAACAGCGCCCTTTACTCACACGTAAACCAAGTGCAGCAATTTTTTTACCCTCAACATAAACCCCTGGTGCTGTTTTTTTATTCTTAGCAACAACACCATTTTGCTGAAGAAAATGAATAATACAATTCTCTAATAAGGTAACAAGCTGTCTTACTCCTAAATTACGCCGCTTCAAATCCAATAAAACATACACAACTAACTGTCCAGGCGCGTGATATGTTACCTGACCACCTCGATCAATCTGAACCTCAGGAATATGACTATGTTGCAAGATATGCTCTAGTTTACTATTTCGACCTAGCGTAAAAACAGAAAAATGTTGCAACAACCAGATCTCATCAGGCGTGTCCAACGTTCTTTGCTGAGTGAAAGCTTGCATTTGTTGATAAACAAGTTCATAAGGCTGCAAGCCAAGATATTTAATCGTTATAGGGAGAAAGGACATCAAGGTATAGTATTATAGTATAATTAACGAATCTATTATAACACCCAAGAAACCTGCTCACATGCTGTCAAAGCGCAATATATAGCATCAAGCTGTTCACGGCTTTGTGCGTTCACTGTAATACTCAGGCTCAAGTATTTTTTATTTTTACTATAGCGCTCTTTAACCTGCTCATCACTCACGTCTGGCGCATGTACACGCACCAAGGCCATGACTATCTCTTTATAATTTGATGA
>DRMA01000152.1 GCA_011375245.1 Thiothrix sp.
AAGATCCGACGAAAGGCATTACCCATCGTATGACCAAAACCTGACTCTAAAGGTTCTAGGGTAATCTTAGATGTATGAGTACCTAGCTCCTTTACATCAATCTTATTTGGTTTTATTAAATCCGATGTATTTGAAGACATATTTTATGCGCCTATGAAATTACTACACTACAGTTATGCTATTACTTACCTAAACGTTACCTAACGACTAGCTACAACTACTTTGTTAATCACTTATAATTACTTATAATTATTTACTTAGAGTAAAGCTCCACAATTAGCGACTCATTGATTTCAGCAGGTAATTCGCTACGATCAGGTGGTGTTTTAAACGTACCTTCTAATTTCTTAGGGTTAACATCAACCCATTCAGGAAGCCCTAACTGCTCAGCAATTGACATAGCTTCGACAATACGTGCTTGTTTTTTAGATTTTTCACGAACGGAAACAACATCCCCCGCTTGAACTTGATAAGAAGCAATATTAACGCTTTGACCATTAACCAGAATTGCTTTATGGCTAACAAGCTGACGACACTCTGAACGTGTTGAACCATACCCCATTCTATAAACAACATTGTCCAAACGTGTTTCTAGTAATGAAAGTAAGTTTTCACCTGTAGAACCTTTTTGTCTGCTCGCTTTTTTATAATAATTACGGAATTGCTTTTCTAAAACACCATACATACGGCGTACTTTTTGTTTTTCACGCAACTGAATACCATAATCGGTTAACCGCGTACGACGTTCCGCATGAACACCTGGTACTTTATCCAGTTTACATTTATTTTCTATCGAATTACCGCGCCCTTTAAGGTAAATATCAGTACCTTCACGACGCATTAATTTACAAGTGGGTCCAGTATATCTAGCCATTACTATTTGCTCCTAAACACGACGTTTCTTAGGTGGACGGCAACCATTATGAGGTATTGGCGTAACATCTGTAATGTTACCAATTTTAAAGCCCGCATTATTTAACGAACGAACAGCCGATTCACGACCAGGACCTGGGCCCTTAACCATCACATCAAGGTTCTTTACACCGTATTCTTTCGCTGCATTACCCGCACGTTCTGCAGCAACCTGTGCAGCAAAAGGAGTACTTTTACGTGAACCACGAAAACCTGAGCCGCCTGCAGTTGCCCATGAAAGAGCATTGCCTTGACGATCAGTAATCGTAACAATAGTATTGTTAAACGTAGCGTGGATATGTGCTACACCATCAGAAATCTTCTTCTTTATTTTTTTACGTGCTTTTTGGGGCTGCTTTGCCATATTTTTACTTCTAATCCTGTCTGTAATTTAACGAATAGGACGACGTGGACCTTTACGGGTACGCGCATTATTCTTAGTATGTTGACCACGTAATGGCAAACCTCGACGATGTCGAATCCCACGATAGCAGCCTAAATCCATTAAACGTTTTATACTCATAGAGACTTCACGACGTAAATCACCTTCTACAATGAATTTGCCAACTTCTTTACGCACACGTTCAACTTCATCTTCAGATAGTTCACGTATTTTCTTATCTGGCGCTACATTTGCTGATTCGCAAATGCTAGACGCACGTGTAGCACCGATACCATAGATAGAGCGCAACCCTATTACAGTATGCTTGTTTACAGGAATGTTGATACCCGCAATACGAGCCATTTCACTTCTCCAGAATATAAAGAAAGTCGCGAAGACTACCCGATTTTCTTTAATTAATCAATATAAAAATAAAAAAGTTTAACTTGTTTATGTTGAGTCAAGCCAATCTCGGTTCAAAATTAGCTATAACTGTAAACAATAGCATTAACCTTGACGTTGCTTGTGGCGAGGATCTGTACAAATAACACGAACAACACCTTTACGCTTTATAACACGACAATTGCGGCACATTTTCTTAACAGAAGCACGAACTTTCATAAAATTACCTATTTCTATTTCTTTTTCTTACCTGATCGGCCTGATTTACCTTTCCCAGACTTACCTGATTTTGATTTAAAATTAGCTTTTTGCATTAAGCCATCATATTGGTGTGACATCGTGTGTGCTTGCAATTGAGCAAGAAAATCCATAACAACAACAACAATAATCAACAGGGATGTTCCGCCAAAATGAAAGGGAACCTGCCAACCAAGAATTAAAAATTCAGGCAACAAACATACAATCGTAATATAGATAGCACCAACTGCAGTTAAGCGCGTCATAACACCATCAATATAATTTGCCGTTTGCTTACCTGGTCTAATACCTGGTATAAACGCACCCGATTTTTTTAAATTTTCTGCCGTTTCACGCGAATTAAACACTAACGCTGTATAGAAAAAAGCAAAGAAAATAATTGCTAACGCATAAAATAATACATACAACGGTTGACCTGGCTGTAGCATATTAACGAACTGTCCTAGCAAACCTGTACCGTCACCACTGATCCATTTACCCAATGTTGCAGGAAAAAGGATAATACTTGAAGCAAAAATAGGTGGGATAACGCCTGCCATATTAAGCTTTAACGGTAAAAAGCTTGATTGACCTGCCATCATCTTTCGACCTTGTTGCCTATTTGCATAGTTAATCGTAACACGACGCTGACCTCTTTCAACAAACACCACGAAAGCGGTTACAGCGACAGCAAGTACAAGTAGCAATAATACTAATGCAGGGGATAATTCTCCCGTACTTGCTAACTTAAGCGTACCGCCAATAGCAGCAGGTAAACCTGCAACAATACCAGCAAAGATAATAATAGAGATACCATTACCAATGCCGCGTTCAGTAATTTGCTCACCCAACCACATTAAAAACAGTGTACCTGTAACCAATGTTATTACTGTTGTTAATATAAAACTGGGGCCTGGGTATAAAGCAATTCCTTGCCCACCAAAAGCAATAGCAATACCAAAACTTTGAAACAAAGCTAAACCAACGGTTCCATAACGCGTGTATTGTGTAATTTTTCGCTTACCCGCTTCGCCTTCTTTACTGAGCTGCTCAAAGAAGGGCACCACCTTTGTCATTAACTGAACAATAATAGACGATGAGATGTAAGGCATAATACCTAGAGCAAAAATACTCAAACGCTCTAAAGCTCCTCCAGAAAACATATTAAAGACACCTAAAATAGTGCCATTATTGTCACTGAAGAAATTTCTCATAGCCTCAGGATCAACACCAGGTATTGGGATGAAGGTGCCTGTTCTATAGACTATTAATGCTAGTAAAACAAAAATAAGGCGGCTCTTAACTTCTGAGAAACTACCCATCACACCAGCAACATTTTGATTAGCCACAACTTTACTCTTGGTTATTGGTATTTATTAATTATTGGTATTATCACAATCACTATTCTAGTTCATCTTTAATGCATTATTACTCTTCTACTAAGCCTCCAGCCGCTACAATAGCCTCCTTCGCACCTTTTGTAGCACCTAAGCCTTTAAGCGTGATTGCATTTTTCACTTCACCAGAAAAAATAACTTTTGCACGACGAATTTTATGTGGAATTATCTTCGCTTCTTTTAACACATCAAGATCGATCACATCTTTACCACATGAATCAAGTTCATTCAAACGTATTTCAGCAATAT
>DRMA01000153.1 GCA_011375245.1 Thiothrix sp.
TGAAAAAAATGACAACACAACCCCCCCGAACACCCCGAACAATGAAGCAGAAATACCAGAAGTTCCATCTGCTAATAACAATGTAATGCAACCATGGTGGAATCCATTTAAAAAATAAACACTTATTAATAAATATTATTAATAAGAATATGCGGGAAGCAAACAGCAATTTTACCCAATGGGTATTGACATTAGGACTAACTTCCCGTACCTTCACGCGCTTTATATAATAAGTCCTTACTGTTTCAGGACGTTCAATCATTACCAAGGTGATCAAGCATGAAACGCACATTCCAACCTAGTAACTTAAAACGTAAGCGTACTCACGGCTTTCGTGCTCGTATGCGCACCGTTGGTGGACGTAAGGTATTAAAAGCACGTCGCGCAAAAGGCCGTGCTCGTTTAACTCCCTAGCAGTACTGAGTGACAGAAAAACAAGAGCCAGCAAATTTTCCGCGTGAGCTAAGGCTACTAACAGCTAAAGCTTACAAACAAGTATTTGCTGGCTCGTCTCGTTTTGGCAATCGTCATATTACGATTCTTGCTGCCGAAAATGGCTTGGCACACCCCCGCTTGGGCATGGCTGTTTCTAAAAAATGCGCCAAAAAAGCCGTTGATAGAAACCGTCTAAAACGCTTAGTGCGTGAAAACTTTCGACAACACCAGCATACACTTCCTGCGGTAGATCTTGTCGTTATGTTTCGCCCAACCGTTCTAACACTTAACAACGCCCTTGTTCGTGAACAAATTGAGTTGCAATGGCATTTTATTCAAAAAAAAATAGGCTCTCCTCAAACAGTACTGCAAAAAGAAGAAAATGATTTGCAAACTGAGTAAACTACTGAGCAAACCTAAGTACGGACTTAAACTATGGAACAGCAACGCCCCCTTCTCTATCTGACCCTTATCTTCCTTGGGTTTATGATTTGGACGCAATGGCAACAAGATCATGCCCCTCAGCCCATCATTCCTGCCACGAGTGAAAGCACGAATACAGCAGCCCAACAAAATGCACCAAAAGCTGATACGACACTGCGTAATGCAAGCAACGTTGACATCCCCCAACAAGCATCCAATGCCCAACAAACAAGCGTAAACCAAGATACAACAAGCCAAAATACAACCCAAGGCGCTATCATTAGTATCAAAACAGATACGCTTGATATTCAAATCAATACCTATGGTGGCGATATTGTCCATGCTGCTCTACCCGCTCACCCTATTAGCCTTGAAGAACCTGATGTTGCCACTGTTATTTTGGATAGTAAAAAATACTATTCCGCACAATCAGGCTTAAACCATAATAAAATTAATGGACAAGATACCAGCAATCTAGCTCCAACACATCATGCAACTTATAGCAGTAGCAAGGGTAACTACGCATTAAAAAACGGCGATGATACACTCGTTGTACCACTCATATGGGATAATGGCAAAGGCATTACCGTCACGAAACGCTATACATTCAAACGCGGCACTTACCTTATTGGTGTCGAACATGAGGTTAAAAACAATTCGGGGCAAACATGGTCAGGTTTTGAATATCGACAACTACGCCACGCCCCAGTGGTGAAAAAAGGCAGTTTTCTTTCAGGTGCACAAGCTTATGTGGGTCCAGCCTATTATGACTTTGAAGACGGCACTTACCACTACGAAAAACTAAAATTCGGTGATTTTAATGACCCTGATGAAAAACTTGATAAAAATATAAAAGGGGGTTGGGCTGCCATGCTAGAGCACTATTTTGTGAGTGCATGGATTCCACAACAAGACCAAATCAATACCTTTTACAGCACCTATATCCCCAGCAATGTACCCAGTTATATCATTGGTTTAAAAACACCCAACATAGAAATTGCCAGTGGTGCAAGTCATACGTTTAAAGATGGTTTTTATGTGGGTCCAAAAGACCAAGCATCACTTGAAGCTATTGCCAATGGTCTTGATATGACCGTTGATTATGGTATTTTTTCCATTTTCTCCAAGCCAATATTCTGGCTATTAAAAATGTACCACAATGTATTTGGTAACTGGGGCTGGGCTATTATTTTTGTCACCTTAACCATTAAACTTTTATTTTTCTGGCCTTCAGCAATTAGCTATAAATCTATGGCAAAAATGAAGAAGCTCGCCCCCAAAATGAAGGAAATGCAGGAACGCCATAAAAACGACCCACAAGCAAAACAAAAGGCGATGATGGAGTTTTATCGCAAAGAAAAAATCAACCCCTTTGGTGGTTGTTTACCTATGCTGATTCAAATTCCTGTATTTATGGGGTTGTATTGGGTACTACAGGAAAGTGTCGAGTTACGCCAAGCACCGTGGATATTATGGTACAAAGATCTTTCTATTATGGATCCTTACCTTATCTTACCTTTATTGATGGGCGCAAGCATGTGGCTACAACAGAAACTCAATCCACCACAAATGGATCCTATGCAACAGAAAATATTCCAATGGTTACCTGTTGTATTTACCGTGATGTTCCTCTTCTTCCCTGCTGGACTTGTGCTTTATTGGGTGGTCAATAACATCCTATCAATGGCACAGCAGTGGTATATCAATAATAAAATCATTGATAACAAATAACACCATAGCAGCCATTGCAACGCCATCTGGACGAGGTGGCGTTGGTATTGTTCGTCTATCAGGCTCGCGAAAACACATTAAAACAATTGCCAACACCATACTTGGTCACCTCCCTCCACCACGCAAAGCAAGCTACCAACCTTTTCTTGATGCCCAGCAACAGGTACTTGATGATGGTATTGCCCTTTACTTCCCCGCTCCACACTCATTTACAGGTGAAGACGTACTAGAACTACAAGGACATGGTGGGCGCATTGTGTTGGATATGCTGATGAAACGCTGCCTAGAGCTAGGCGCACAGCCTGCTAAACCAGGCGAGTTTTCTGAACGTGCTTTTCATAATGACAAACTCGATCTTGCCCAAGCAGAAGCCATCGCTGATCTGATTGACAGTAGCTCAGAACAAGCAGCACGTTCTGCGGTACGCTCATTACAAGGTGAGTTTTCAGCTAAAGTCAATGAACTACTAGAGTCACTAACCCAGTTACGCATGTATGTTGAAGCTGCCTTAGACTTTCCTGATGAAGAAGTTGACTTTTTGGCCGAGAAAGCAGTGTTAGAAAAATTACAAACTATCCAACAGCAATTAAAAACCCTAGCTAAAAATGCTAAACAAGGCAGTCTATTGCGTGATGGCATGCATCTTGTTATTGCGGGTCGCCCCAATGCAGGAAAGTCCAGCCTCCTTAATGCACTTGCAGGTCAAGAAACAGCGATTGTAACCAATATTGCTGGCACAACACGTGATGTACTCCGAGAATCCATTAACCTTGATGGTATGCCATTGCATATTATTGACACCGCAGGCTTGCATGATAGTGATGACCCTGTTGAACAAATAGGTATACAACGGGCATGGGAAGAAATTCATAAAGCTGATCTAATTATTTTACTCATGGATAGCAGCATTGGTTTTGCAAAAGAAGAACAAGACATACTGAGTAAAATGCCAACACAAATCCCTGTATTACGGGTTTTTAACAAGATTGATCAAGCAATCACAAGCCCGTTACAGGATAAAAATAATGACACTGATAACGCAAATAACCTCTTTATTTCAGCAAAATATGGTCAA
>DRMA01000154.1 GCA_011375245.1 Thiothrix sp.
TGGTGTATATTGCTGAATAGATTATTAAATGCGCAATGTTACTTGCGATTCAATAGGAAATATAACATAATCATAAAATATGTTATATCATTGTTTATAACGACTTATATCACTTATATCATCCAGTTTGTAAAGATTTGAGAGAATAAGGTTATATAACATTGTATTTCTTTTACTATTAATACCTTAGTGTTCTAGATATGAAAATCATGGGAATGCTGATGATGCTCATTATTGGACTTTTTGTTATAACCTTAGCGTTTACAACAATGACCAATAAAAATGAAGCTACATCAGACAAACAACAAAATAGTGCAGCATCATCGGATGAGTCTGCAAATGGTGTCATTCAAGGATTAGGTGTACCGTCGCAACAGAGTGCTCAAATGCAATATACACTTGAGCAACTTAAAAATCAGGGGGCTGAAACAAATTTAACCTATCAACAGCAGATGGAGCTGTCAAAGTTAGAGTACAATAATCTATCTGAGCAACAGCGTTATTTGCATGAAAAAAATATGTTAAATGATAAGCAGAAACATGAGTTAATTCTGCAAAATCAAGAATTGCGTAAAGAATATATGCTGAAACAACAAGAAAGTAAGTTGGTTGATAAGGGGAGGGTGTTTGAAGCTGAAATGGCTGATCGTCTTATTGGCTTTGAAACGAGAAAGCAACTCTTAGAGCAGCAGCATGAGAAAGCAATGGTGTTACAGAGAAATACTGAATTTAAACAGTCATTGACCACCTATGTTGCATTAGTTAGTATTGCCATTTTTCTTCTGAGTCTTTCTTATTATCTTGTTGTGGCGCGTTCGGTAAATAAGCAGAAAGAGCTGATCTTACTTGAGCAAGATCATATTTATGCCTTGAAGCAACAAGAGTCAATGCAAGAAACACGTATTAAGGTACTTGAATCTATTTCTGATTTACCTGAAAAAGATAAGAAGGAAATTATTGTTGGTCTTGTTGGGTTAAATCGTCCTTTTGAAGAGCTTGAAGATCAGCGTATTGAAGAGCCAGCGATTGAAATAGAATTAACGGAATTAACCCCACCACAAATGAAGACCGTTCCTATCAATGTGAATAGTAAACTGGATGCTTAATGTCAACTACCACCCGCTAAAACGGGTGGCTTGAGTAAAGATTTTGAGTTAGGTAAATAGTTTTACATCACTAGATGTAAGTCATATGGTGTTAAAAACAACTAAACTATATGGCTTGCCAGTGAAAATAACTATCTGAATATCTATAGCTTAAATAGAATTTCAAAATAGTTAAAGAGTAGTGTCATGGTATTAATGAATATCAATAGCATCAATAACAAGCATCAGCGTCAGCGTCAATGTCTGAGTTAAAAACGGTTTACTTAGTTGATGGAAGTCGAACTCCCTTTCTTACCCAAGCTACTACTGTGCAGGGCTATTCAGCATTAAATTTAGCATTGCATGTTTCTCATTCTGTACTTTTAGGACATTCTTTTCATGCTCAAGGCTTAGATGCTATTATTACCGCAAGTACTGCTTGTGATGGTAACGTTGATCTTGCACGTGAACTTGGACAGCGCTTGGGGTGTTTAGCCAATATTTCTACCATTAGTCAAACGGGTGATGCAGCAGGCTTGCAAGCGCTTGAATTAGCAAGTCAGCAAATTGCCTTAGACCAAAAACAGTTGGTATTAGTGGGAGGGGTTGATGTCTTGCAGTTATCAGGTGAGAAAATGGGGGCATTGACATCATGGTCACAGCAATGGAAAAAAGACTCACAATCCTTGACACAAAAAATTCGGTTGCCTGCTTTTTTGCAGCGTACAAAGAGCAAGCCGTCTACTGATAATATTTCTACAACACATACAACTACACACGCCTTATTAGAGCCTAATTGGTTGGTGAAAAATAAACAATGGGCAGAAGAAAAAGCAATTCGTCATGTGATTACACAAGATCGAATGAATGAGTACGCTCAGTTAAGCCGTCGCCGTTTACAGTATTCACAACGTAATAGTTTGATTGCAGCTTTGTCACCCTTATTTTATCGTGATGGTCATGTTATTAGTCGTGATATGGGGGGGCTGACAACAGATATGGTGACACTCAGTACAACAGCGACAACAAAAGAAATTGATCCAAGCAATGTTTTGTCTGATGATTGTATTGCACCTGCTGCTGAAGGAGCGGCGATGTTGCTTTTAGCCAGTAAAGAATCAGTTATTCGTTATCAACTTCCTGTGTTAGCTACTTTATCGCTTCCTTGTTGGTCACATGTTTCGCTAGCAAATAATAAGCTGTTAGCAAGTGGTCATTATGTTAATCAAGCGGTACATGATTTACTTGCGGATGAACGATTAGCGATGGATGAAATTGATTATTGGGAATGCAATGAAGCATCTGCGGTTGATGTTCTTGTTGCGCAACAGCAATGCCAAGAAGACGATGCTTTTGCTTTGTTACATCGAGTGAATGTTGATGGTGGAGTGCTTGCCTTAGGCAATGCACCAACGGCTAATTCAATGCGTATGCTATTACAGCTTGCGCATACGTTAAAACGCAGTGATGCAGAAAGAGGAATTGTTACCGCAACCATTTCTGATGGGCGTGAATTTGCCTTATTGCTCCAGCATTCACATGAGTTGGTTAAATGAGTAGTCTACAGTATTTTCGTGTGAAGCGTCGCGCAGGCGATGTTGTTTGGTTGACGATTACTATTCCTGAAAGCGAGCAGCATGAGATTAATGCTGCTTTTTTGTATGAGTTTATTGAGGTACTAGGAAGTATTCAAGATCAAGGTGTTTCAGGGCTCATTCTTCGTTCAGCACGGCCTGAAGTGTTTTTGACGGGCATTCAGGCTGATACTTTATCACTGTTGTCAAATGAAGGTGCAAAGCAAAAAGCACAAGGTTTTTTTACGTTGGGTGGGCAATTATGTCAGAATCTACAGAATATGACCTGTCCAACAGTTGCCATTATTGATGGTGCTTGTTCAGGTGCGGGCATAGAAATTATGGTTGCTTGTGATTATCGCATTTTGATTGATAAAGGCTCTACTCGTTTGAGTTATCCTGAAGTAGATGATGGTTATCATATTGGCTTTGGCGGTTTATCACGGCTTATTGATCAAATTGGCTTTGATAATACACTCGATTTTTTAGTTGCTCCACATAGCTATGATGTTGAAACAGCCGTTCGATCAGGTTTAGCTGATGCAGTTGAACCGTTACATAAGGCAAAATGGCTAGCAAGACAATGGATTTTATATCCTGATAGTACAGATGACTTAGGTTATCAATTACCTAACTCAGAGCGTATTTTACCGCCTTCTTTAATCGTAGCAAAATCGTCTTTCAATGGTCGCTTAAATAACGCATCAGCACTTGAATTGAATGTGTTAGAGGCAATGATTGATACATGGACAGCTTATGCGGGGGAAGAGCTTGAGGCGCAGCAGGAAGAAATAAAAACGGCGACAGCATTATTAAGCTCAAAACCAACACAAAATAAACTTTATATAAAACACTTGTTGGCAACATTAAAACAAGAATATGTACAAGCCTATCCTATTGAACAGCGTTCAATTCCACAGCATATCCATATTATTGGTAGTGGTACGATTGGCAAGTATATGACAAAGCTTTGTGTGCTGCAGGGCTTGAAAGTGAGTCTTTATGATGTGCGTCATGCTGCTCTAGCCAGTGTACCGCATGAAATGTATGCGTTTTTTAAATCAGTTTACCCAGATCGTCCTTTGCGTATCCAACAAGCACTTGATACCATTATTTTAGATGTTCACAATGCGGGTGTGAAACAGGCTGATATTGTTGTTGAAGCAATTCAAGAAGATAAGCATGCAAAATTATCGTTACTGTTGGAAGTGGATAAAAAATCTAAACCTGATGCCTGTATTATAACAAGTACGGCTTGTTTGCCTTTAGATGAATTGTCGCAAGATATGTTGCATCCAGAACGTTTAGTTGGGTTAAATATGGGGCATCCATTATTTGATGCACCCTGTGCTGAGTTAATTATTTCTAACTGTGTGTCAGCAGAAAAGCTTGAGCAGGCAGAGAGTTTTGCCTATTTGATTGAAAAAACACCGATTCCTATAAAAAGTAGTGCAGGTTTTCTAAGTAGTCGTTTATTAATGGCTTATTTAACGGAGTCTTTAATGCTGCATCAGTCAGGTATCTCAAAAACGGATATTGATCAGGCTGCATTAGCGATGGATATGACCTATCCACCGTTTGAATTGCTTGATGAATTAGGGCTTGAGGAATGCTTAAAAGTTTCTGAGGCATTGTCAGATCGTTTGGGCTACGATATTCCTAAGCTGTTAATGGAGAAAGTAGGAAAAGGGTTAAAAGGCAAGCATTCAGGTGAAGGTTTTTATACTTATAAAAATGGCGAAAAACAAACGAATATATTGGAAAGCATACGTCATAAGCTACCTTGGCGGGTTGATGAAAAAAGTATCCAAACCCGTTTGCTTGAACGATTGATTAATGAATCACGTGAATGTTTGAATTTGGGGATCGTTGAGCATGCTGATTTGATTGATTTAATTACCGTGATTTTTGTTGGTTTTTCTGCATCTAAAGGCGGTACGTTGAGCTATCTTGATAGCTATAAAAAAGTTGCTGCTCAACAAGCACAAGCAGCGAAGACGGTTGCTAAAGAAACCTCTAAAACAGAGGCAGAATAATTGCCTATTTTAAGGATGGCTTATTTTGGTGGCAAGTTGACTCCTTTTTTTCTGAGCATTTCGCATAATCTAATCAGCGGTAAACCAATTAATGATGAAGGATCATCGCCTTGCATTTTCTTAAATAGCGTGATTCCTAGTCCCTCTGATTTAAAACTCCCTGCACAACCATAGGGCTGATCACGGTGTAGATAACGGTTAATTTCATCAGTACTTAGTTGGCGAAATTCCACATAAAAGGGTATACAGTCAAGTTCATACTCACCACTGCTAGGATCATATAAGCATAAGCCTGTTAAATAAGTGACAATATTGCCAGAGCTTGCTTGAAGTTGTTTGATTGCATTTTCATGCGTACCAGGTTTGCCCATAATGTTATTATTTAATACCGCACATTGATCAGAGCCAATAATTAACGCATTACTGTAGGTCTTAGCGACTTCTTTGGCTTTTTCAACGGAAAGGCGGCGTACCATTTCTTCTGCTGATTCACTGCTTCGCCGTGTTTCATCAATATCAGGTGCGGCAGTGCTAAAATCAATTTCTAGCTTCTTCATCAGCATATGACGAAAGGGTGAAGTTGAGCCTAAAATAATCTGTTTACGCATAAGATTTCTTGTTTGGTTTCATTAAGTCATAAAAATGTGAATTATATAGTATGTTGTTGCTATTTCATTCGTATTCACTAGCATAGGTTCTTTTAGTGTCTTGCTGTATGATAGCGTGATGAATGATAGCCCACAAAAAAAAGCCGTTAGTTTTAAAACGATTGCTGAGCATCATGCGGGTCAGCGCATTGATAATTTCTTAATGCGTGAGCTAAAAAATGTGCCACGTAGTCATGTTTATCGCATTATTCGTAAAGGTGAAGTGCGCGTTAATAAAAAGCGTGTGAAGCCAGCAAATAAACTAGCTTTTGGTGATGTGGTACGTATTCCCCCCATCCATATTGCATTAATTGATCCTGCTATTGCTAGTAAGTTATTGTTAAAGCAACTTGAGCAAGTTGTTGTATTGGAAGATGAACACCTCCTTGTTATTAACAAGCCGACAGGGCTTGCCGTTCATGCTGGCAGTAATATACCCATTGGTTTGATTGAAGCAATGCGCCAATTACGACCTGAGTTACCCTATTTGGAGCTTGCCCACCGTCTTGATCGTAGTACGAGTGGTTTGGTGTTGTTGGCAAAGACCCGCCAAGCTTTGCAAGATCTACATACGTTGTTTAAAACGTGTGGTATTGATAAGCGTTATCTAACCTTAGTGGCTGGGCAATGGCAAGGTGGTGTCAAGCATATTAAAAATGAGTTGCTACGTGAACAGAGTAGACGAAAAAAAATACAGGTTAAGGCAGGTGGAAAGATTGCTGAGAGTATTTTTACCCCACGTAAATACTATAGTGATAGTACCTTATTAGAAGTGAAGCTCTTGACAGGACGTATGCATCAAATTCGTACCCAGCTTGCTCATCTTGGTCAGCCTGTGATTGGTGATGATCAATATGGTGACTTTTCCTTGAATCGACAGTATAAAAAGAGTCATGGCATCAAACGTTTATTTTTACATGCCTACCACGTAAAATGCCGTTTGCCGACCTTAGGGCAGGCTTATAATATTGAAATACCGCTTGCCAATGATTTACAAAAAGCTCTCAATAGCGAGCTTTTTTAATAAGGTTTAAAGACTATGGCCAATAAAAAATACAGCCTGATTATTTTCGATTGGGATGGCACATTAATGGATTCCAGTGCTTATATTACGGCTTGTATGCAGTCAGCTATTGCTGAGTTCAAGGCAGAGCCACGTAGTGATATTCAAGTGAGAGAGATTATTGGTTTAAGTTTAGAAGAAGCAGTACATACATTGTATCCAGACGCGGATGACTTTTTTATAGATAATATTATTCGTTTATTTCGTATACAGTTTATGTCCACTGATAGAAAGCCAAGCCCTCTCTTTGAAGGTGCAGAAGAAATGCTGGAAATATTAACCCAACGTGGCTACGATTTGGCGATTGCGACAGGGAAATCACGTCAAGGTTTGAATAAAGTATTAAGTGAAACAGGGCTTGAGCATTATTTCCCTGTTACTCGTTGTGCAGATGAAGCATTTTCAAAACCTCATCCGCAAATGTTACAAGAAGTGCTGATTGATCATGATCTTAAGGTTGAGTGTGCACTGATGATTGGTGATACAGATTATGATATACACATGGCGAATAATGCAAAAATGGATAGCCTTGCAGTTAGTTTTGGCGCTCATGATTTGCCCCGCCTTTTACGTGCAAACCCTTTAGGGGTTGTTAATACATTGATTGAAATACCAAGCTGGTTAAAAAATTATGAGTGATAGTGAAAAAAATGCAATAAAGTCGTTGGAAACGATTGCACTAGCGAGTTTAACCGAACAAACACGCGCCCGTCGTTGGGGGATTTTCTTCAAAGTTGCCTTTTTAGTTTGGGGGCTGTTTATGTTATTTGCTTTGCTGAGTGGTATCACTCCACAAAATGCAAAGCTAACAGCAACAGAATTTACCGCAGTTGTTGATGTAAAAGGGGTTATTATGGATGGGGCTGATGCAGGCTATTCTTCTGTGAGTCAATCATTGCAAGAAGCCTTTGAGGATGAGCGTACTAAGGGAGTGGTGTTGCGTATTAATAGCCCAGGTGGAAGTGCCGTGCAATCAGCAATGGTTTATGATGAAATTAAGCGTTTGCAAAAGCAGTATCCAAATATTCCTGTTTATGCGGTAATACAAGATCTTGGAGCGTCAGGAGGCTATTATATTGCTGCCGCAGCGGATAAGATTTATGCCAATCGTTCTAGTCTTGTTGGTTCCATTGGCGTGCGTATGGACAGTTTTGGTGTGGTCGAAGCAGCACGAAAGCTAGGTATTGAAAGCCGTTTGGTTACCGCAGGTGAGCATAAAGCGATTTTAGATCCTTTTCAGCCTGTTTCGGAAGCAGAACAAGTACATTTGAAAAAAATGTTAGCAAGCACGCATAAGCAATTTATTAATGCCGTTAAAGCAGGGCGTGGCGAGCGTTTGAAAAATAACCCTGATATTTTTAGTGGTTTATTTTGGACGGGAGAAGATGCACAAGCATTAGGATTGATTGATGGTTTTTTAACTACGTCGCAAGTAGCAAGGGATGTGATTAAGGCGGAAGAAACGATTAATTTCACACCTGAGAAAACACTGCTTGATAAGTTATCAGGGCAGGTAAGCATGCGTATTAATCAGATGATGCAAGAATCAAGGCTTTTGCAGGGGGTGTCGTATTAGTGGCTTTTGCATTTCCATTAGGATCACAGGTAAATAATGCTTGTAGCATGTTAGTTGACCTATATTTTTAGGTCTTCAATATAAAGCTGGTAAAGTTTTGGTTCCATAATTGAATTGATGGGGCTGTTTATTTTTTGGATATCTTTCCCAAAAATCATTGCTGCTTGCATTGCCTGTTGGTTTAAATAACGAGTAGGTACATTAATCTTAAAAGTGTTGGGCATTAGTTGATTTAAGCGAGCAATATTGAAGCCCCAAATACCAAAAGAGGGAATTGCGACTTGGTAGCTTAAAGTGTGTGGGAAGATAGATGCTAAGGTTTGCTCAATACACCAAAAAGTACGTGGGGTAAAAAAGGGTGAGGAGCTTTGAGTAACAATCAGTGCATTGGGTTGCATCCGTTTGCGGATCATGGTGTAAAATTCTTTCGAGTAGAGCTTGTTAATAGCTTCATTATGCGGGTCAGGCATATCGATAATTACCCGATCATAACGTTTTCCTGCTTGATTAATAAAGCTAAATGCATCTTGGTTAAAGACCTGAACTTTTTCATGGTTTAAGCTATTTTTATTTAGCTTGACTAGCATAGTGAGCTGTTTGCCCACCGTTGTCATTTCGGGATCAATATCGACTAAATCAATGTGTTTTACCGTGTCATATTTGAGTATTTCACGTAAGGCAAGTCCATCACCGCCCCCTAAAACCAGTATATTTTCTTTGTTACCTGCAACGGACATAATGGGGTGAACAAGGCTTTCATGATAACGATATTCATCACGTGAAGAAAATTGAATATGTCCATCAATATAAAGTCGTTGATCACGTGTTACGACGGATTCAGTCACCACAATTTTTTGGTAAGGTGTTTGCTTTTTATAAATAATCTGATCGAAATATAGATGTTTTTCAGCGTAATTAGTTAGTTGTGAGCCCAGTACCATAAAAATAACCATAAGAGCTAAGATTGATAATGTAACAGCTATCAATAGGCGTGCTCGTGGTAAGTAATGGCGAAAGAAGTGAATATTGGTTAAGGCAGTAAGAATGTTGATTAAACCAATAGCAAAAGAGGCACGTATTAAGCCGAGCTGAGGTAATAGCAATAAAGGAAAAGCAACTGAGCCAATGAGTGCGCCAATATAATCCAATGACATAACATTGGCAATCGAGTCTCGCGTACTGTATTTGTGGGTGAGAATAGTGGTGAGAATAGGGATTTCCATGCCAACAAGTGCGCCAATAATAAGAATTAGACCATACATCGTTGCATCATAAAGAGCCCGTGCCATAGGAAACGCGATCATTAACAGTAAACTGCAAACACCGCCTACCAGAGAAATAGCGATTTCAACTTTAATAAAGTTATTAATAAGTTGCTTACCCATCAGTTTTGATAGATAAGAACCTACCCCCATTGCAAACATAAAAAAGCCAATGGTTAGGGAGAACTGATAAATGCTATTGCCTAATAAATAGGTTGATACAGAACTGATAATCAGCTCATAAGTAATACCACACAAGGCAACAATAAGGATGGATATGAGTAAGATTCCCGTTTGCTTAGCAGACAACTGAGAATAATCATTAGAAGCGGGAATAGAAGGTGTGGGCATAGAAAAAGGGGCTGAATGAGGCTGTCGCTTATGTTGACGTTGCTTTTATTTCGGCTAAAAAAATATCGGCTTGTCGTTGCATTTTTCCACGTTCAAATAATAGTTTCCAACGTCCTCCACCTGCTTGCTGCCATAGTAATGCAGCACGAACACCTGCTAGTAATAGCGCTCTTATTTTGGCGGCATTGTCAGTATTGCCAAGATAATCCTGATTACCTTTTACCATAATACGCGAGCCTAGTTTGCTAATGGTTTCAGAGTAAATATCAGCAAGGCGGCTAATGATTGTCGTGTGTGTTATTTCAAAGTGTTCTAGTTGGCGTTGCATGTCGTCAATACCCTCCAGTAATTTGTTAAACATGACTTCATTTGCTCCCAGTTTTTTCTCTAGGTGCAATAAATTGATGGCGTAATGAGTGAGTTGAAAGTTTTTTACTGTACCCTCAGGAGATAGTTGTTTGGTGCTTAATTCAGACTTTAATGTACGAAAGCCAGTTTCAAGGTTGCTGAGAGTGCCATAAATATCCTCAATGGTATTGGCTTCTTTTACTAAAGTGCTTCTAAGACAAGTGGTAAGCAGTTTATTATCAATTTTTCCAGTGTTAGCAAGTTGAGAGACACCTTCTACACATTGAAAGAGAGCGGCAAGAGCAATAGTTCTATTTTCTGTTGTATTTTGCATGGGGACGGATTAGGTGAATTTTTGCAGAGAATAGCATGTTTTTACATTTTTTTGTTTTCTCTTTGGGAAAAATTGGATAAGTCAGTGTTAACGTGTGCAGTTACTCCACCAGCATTTTGCTTGTTGTTCTTGGAAATGCATAATAGCATCATATTTTGGGGCTTTTTTTCGGGGTTGATTGAGATGCGTTTTTATCCCCCATGCTCCCCAACGATGTGGTTTTTGCGGCAAGGTGAAACTGGTAAATAATGCACCTCCTGCTAGTTTCCATTCTTGTAGTAGAGTTTGGTAAAAACTTGCCATGCGAGGGTCTTCGTTGGCCCTTTCTAACAATGCGAGTTGCAGCTTTTTTTCTTTTTTTGTGTGTTCTTTGTCTTGCCAGTCAACGGTTAGATGTTGCCCACCTTCATAAGCGAAGAGTTTTACTTTGAATTTTTTAGCGATTTGAGCATGCTGTTTAATATTTTTGATTGTGGCAGGTAACGCATAAGGATCGTTTTGATTATTGAGTGCTTTAAATAAATTGTCCAAGGTGGTGATATCAGGTAATAAGGTAGGGACTGGGGTACCAATGATGTTTTTACAAGCATGATGCTTGCGATTTGAACACATATGGAAATAAGGTGCTATAGCTAATGCATCAATATGTTTGTAGGTATTATTGTAACGTAAGAGGCTGGTGGATAAATTAGGCGCACTCTGATGACTACTAATGATTTTGATTAAACGATTCTCACTGCCTTCAAAGTATTCTTCCCATAATTGAAAGACTTCAATAGCACGAGTGGCATAGTAGCGAAGACCCTCTCGAAAAGGGTTTTTATTGCTATCCAGTGCAAGTTCTCTACCTTTTAGGCGCACATAGCGTGCGCCCCAAAAACGTTCATTCCATGTTTCATTGCTGTATTCGAGATAAATCTTCAAATGTGGATTAAGGTTGTCGTAAACATAGTTGGCGAATTCTTCTATATAGTCATCCGTTGCATTGTGTGGGATGGTAAACCAAGGTGGACGGTTGCTTTGATTGGCGAGTTCGACTAGTACTTCAATAGGTACACCGTGTTTCTTGGTTGCATCTGTGCGATATGATCCACCCCACACTGAGTCTGTCATTTTGCTACGTTGTTCCCAACGATAGGGTTGTTTTAAGCAATCTTGATAGTCTTCGCCTCTAAATATATTGCAGGACACAGGAGGGTGTTGGCTTGCTTCCATTAAATTCATCATACGCAGTACTTTGAAGTTTCTAATAAGACGTAGATAATCAGGATTGAAAATAATATTGTTTCTATCTTTGAGTAAATTGGCGAATGAACGGTAGTGTCCAACCGCGCAGTCATTTTTACCATCGACACGAAGGTAAGGAATACCCTCACAGATTCCTCCAGGCATTATAATACGTATATTACGTATGGGATTGGTTTTGTGTGTTTCAGTGATGCGTAACACCAATTGATTAATGGTGGAGTTGTTAGGATGGATATGGATAATATCTTTGTTTGCAGAGAAATCAACGCGTTTTGCCAATCCATCATAAGCCAATGTGCCAATGCCATCATAAAGCACGGTGTACCGACCATAAGGAATGGCATTTTTGGGGAGGTTTTGTAGCAAGATGGTATAGGCTTTTTTGTCGATTGGGATGACTGTTGGCCAGCCATCTTCATCATATTGAATGGATTTATCAGAAAATTCACGGAATGGACGTGCTGTTCTAAAAATATCGACAAAGGGCATAGATTGCCCTACATTATCTGCCTCAGCTTGTGCTGCCTCTAAATTGATACCTATGGAGGGGGAAAATGTGGACTTGGGATATAAGGTATGTTTGCTTAATGCTTTTGCTAAGGCGAGTTCAAATGCTTCTTCTGCAAGAGTGAAGTCTATTTTAATTGAGTTTGTAAGAGAGGAGAGGGCAATACCATTATCAGGATTGTTATCTTTATCGAATGTGTATAAGTATTGGAGTAGGTTTTTATTAATTGGACTATTAAAGCTCATCGGTGAAAGTTCAGCTTTTCCTTCTAGAGAACCAATAATGGTATTGTTGATACGAAAGGTTATTTTTCTATTTTGTTGGTAGGTGAACTGTCCGCTAAGTGCTGTTTGTCCATCTTCAACACCTGAAATATACTCTATGCCACTCACATTCACTTTTTGTCCTTTGTTGGTGATTAAGGTAAACCGTCCTTTTTGTGTCAAATCATTGATAAGTTTTTTTTTGAAAGCCTTTGGTGGCATTGAAACATCAATAAAATAGTGTTTGTCAGGAAGGCTTTTTGGGGTGATTTGAATACCGTTTTTCCGATCACCATCAGCATCAAGTGCAATAAGTAAAGTGAATATATTTTGACTGTTAGGTAATGTTGTATGCGCTGTTTTCTCATTACCCTCTATATAACCAAGCTCAATGGCGCGTAGTTTAATTTGAATTGGTTTTCCGATACGGTATTTAAATAGACCTTTTTGGTTAGTGATACCAAATCGTAAGCCAGAGCTATAGTTTAGCCCTGAAACAGGGTATTCATAAGTAATGGGTTGTTTCTTGTTGCTACCTATAACGGATTCCATTCGTACTTCTGTGACAACAAATGTGCCTGAGAGTGTTGCTAGTGCTTGTAATGTAAGCACAAATAATAGAATAAAGACAAGAAAGAGTAAAAAAAGGTAAACCCAGTAGCGTGGTCGTAGCATAAGTTGTCAAAGCGCGTAGTCGTTAAATGATAAAACAATATTGAATGCCCGAATGTCATAGCGATTAATTTGTATCTATAAATTGTAATAAATACAAGGTAAATACAGTCATAACAGCGCATAACTTTCGTTATGCTAAACGCTAGGTAAGAAATATTATCATGTTTGTTTATTTTTGTGATGAAATATCAAGTAAAAGAATTGCATTTTTTGCAATAGATCGGTAATCTTGCGCGCTTCACGTTAGCAATAACCGTTTTAGGGATAAAAATATGCGTCAAACATTAGTAGCAGGTAACTGGAAGCTGAATGGCTCAAAGGACAGTATTCAAACACTTGTCAAAGGTATTGCTGATGGCATGTCTGCAGTTAATGGTACTGCTGTTGCTATTTGTCCACCTTATGTCTATATTCCTATGGTGCAAAATCTGCTGACTGGAACGACTATTGGTTTGGGAGCACAAGATGTTACAGATCAAGAGTCAGGTGCTTATACAGGTGAAGTCTCGGCTTCTATGTTAAAAGATATTGGTTGTCAGTATGTGATTGTTGGACATTCTGAGCGTCGTGCTCTTTATGGTGAAAGAGATGAAGATACCGCAAAAAAATATGCAGCAACGCGAAAGGAAGGACTTATCCCTATCTTATGTGTTGGTGAGTTACTCGAAGAACGCGAAAATGGTGACACAGAAAATGTGGTTGCTCGGCAGCTTGATGCGGTGATTGCCCTAGAAGGTGTGGCTGCACTAGCTGATGGCGTGATTGCTTATGAGCCTGTGTGGGCGATTGGTACAGGGAAAACAGCAACGCCTGATCAAGCGCAAGAAGTTCATGCCTTTATTCGTGGAAAAATTGCTGCACTTGATGCTGATGTAGCTGATAAAGTACAGATTCTGTATGGTGGTAGCGTGAATGGTGGTAATGCCGCTGAGCTGTTTGCAATGGATGATATTGATGGTGGTCTCATTGGCGGCGCTTCATTAAAAGCGGATGATTTTCTAGCAATTTGTACGGCCTAGATTTTAGATAGCATGGCGTAGCGACAATATTAAGAACAAATAATGATTTATAATATACTATTAATTGTACAAATTCTTGTGGCACTTGGCATTATTGGTTTAGTGCTTATCCAACATGGCAAAGGTGCTGATGCGGGTGCTGCCTTTGGTGGTGGTTCATCGGGAACGGTATTTGGTTCAGCAGGGGCTGGGAACTTTTTAAGTAGAGCAACGGCTGTTCTTGCAGCTGTATTTTTTGCTAACTCGTTAGCACTTGCTTGGATTGTTAGTCACAGTACGGGAGAAGCTGGAAGTTTGGTTGATTCAGTTACGCCAACGCCAACAACGAAAATTGAAGCGCCTGTATCCGATGTGCCTGGTGGCACTGCTGTACCGCAACAAGCTGTCCCTGTTACAAGTGACGTACCTACAGGCGATGTGCCACAGCAGTCAAAGCCAACAACGAGTAATAGTACTCCTACTGTGCCTACTACAGCTCCAGTTCCTGCTAAAGTGGAAGCAGTTGAAAAACAATCTGTTGCAAAGCCAAAACCTGCTGAGACTACTGAAGTACCTCCACCTCCTACCACCAAAATACAGGATGGTGTTAAAAAAGCGGCTACTACTCCAGCCCCTGTGATTAGTAAGCCTGAACCTACAACAGCAGAGCCAGCAACAGTTTCTCCTGAAACTAAAAGTACTGATGTTAAATCGAAGCCAGCAGAGGATGTTCCTCAGTAATGATATTAGTATGTTGTGTTTGAAATATTATCGTTAGTTTATAGCCGATGTGGTGAAATTGGTAGACACGCTATCTTGAGGGGGTAGTGTCCCTTGGACGTGCCGGTTCGACTCCGGCCATCGGCACCAATTTTGGTTAAAAATAGCACTTTAAAACAACATGAGTATTTCCTATAACCTGCCATTTAAGCAGGTTTTTTTGTGAGTAATGCTTGATAGGCAGTAAATATAGTATTTGTCAAATTATATATTTTTTACTGCAATCTTGTGATGCTTTGAGGGGTTGTGTATATTACCCTGCTCTGATATTCAGCTAAGCGTCATATTACAAAGACGTTTGAGTATAATTCTTTAGCAGCAAAGGATTTTTTTGATGGTTGAATCATATCTGCCAATTTTGGTTTTTCTAGGCGTTGGCGTAGGATTAGCAATGGTTTTATTGGTTTTAGGTTTGCTCCTAGCGCCACGTAAGCCTTATGCTGCAAAAAACGCACCGTTTGAATGTGGCTTTGATGCTTTCGAAGATTCTCGCATTAAATTTGATGTGCGTTACTATCTTGTTGCTATCTTATTTATTATTTTCGATCTTGAAATCGCATTTTTATTTCCATGGGCTATTGTATTGGACAAAATAGGTTTGTTTGGTCTTGCTTCAATGGGGATTTTTTTGTTGATTTTGGTTATTGGATTTATCTATGAGTGGAAACAAGGAGCCTTGGAATGGGAATAGAAGGTGTTCTTAAAGAAGGTTTTGTCACAACCTCTGCTGATAAGTTAATTAATTGGGCAAGAACAGGTTCATTGTGGCCTGTTACGTTTGGTCTAGCTTGTTGTGCGGTTGAAATGATGCAAGCGGGAGCATCTCGTTACGATCTTGATCGTTTTGGTATTGTTTTTCGTCCGAGTCCGCGCCAGTCAGATGTAATGATTGTAGCAGGGACACTAACCAATAAGATGGCTCCTGCACTAAGAAAAGTTTATGACCAAATGGCTGAGCCACGTTGGGTTATATCAATGGGGTCTTGTGCTAATGGTGGTGGTTATTATCACTATTCCTATGCAGTGGTACGTGGTTGTGATCGTATCGTACCTGTTGATATTTATGTGCCAGGTTGTCCGCCAACGGCAGAAGCCCTCATTTACGGCATTATTCAATTACAAAATAAAATCCGTAATACTAATACCATTGCTAGAATCGACTAAGGGTGCAGAATGGGAAATAAGTTAGAACAACTCGCGTCGCATATTGCCTCCAACTTGGCTGATAAGGTTGAAAATTCATTGATAGCCTTTGATGAGTTAACCATTGAAGTTAAAGCGTCAAATTTATTAGAGACTGCATTCTTTTTATTGAATGATGAAAAGACCGCGATGGAGATTTTGATTGATCTTTGTGGCGTTGACTATTTAACATTTGGTGATGTTGAATGGAATACTAATAGTTCTGGTTTTAGTCGTGGTGTTGAAGCAACAGGGATTGAGCGTTTTAGTTTTGGTGATGATTTACCTGAGAAAAACTTCGAAGGCTTACGCTTTGCGGTTGTTTACCATTTGTTATCAGTTAAACATAATCAGCGAATACGTCTCCGTGTTTATTGTGATGACAATGATTTCCCCGTTGTTGATTCAGTGGTTGAGGTATGGAACTCTGCTAACTGGTATGAGCGTGAAGCATTTGATCTCTATGGTATTTTGTTTACAGGTCATCCTGATCTACGCCGTATTCTGACCGACTATGGTTTTATTGGTCACCCTTTCCGTAAAGACTTCCCTCTTATTGGTAATGTTGAAATGCGTTATGACGAAGAGAAAAAACGTGTTGTTTATGAACCTGTTTCGATTGAGCCGCGTGTACTTGTTCCACGTATACGTCGTGATGATCATGTGTTTGCAACGCCTATAGAAGGTGATGATTAATGCCTGATATTCGTAACTTTACCCTTAATTTTGGTCCAGCCCATCCTGCAGCACATGGTGTATTACGTCTTGTGTTAGAAATGAATGGTGAGGTGATTGAACGCGCAGACCCACATGTTGGTTTGCTGCATCGTGGTACTGAAAAGTTAGTCGAATCCAAACCCTATAATCAAAGTATTGGCTATATGGATCGTTTGGACTATGTATCAATGATGTGTAACGAACATGCTTATGTGATGAGTGTAGAAAATCTGTTGGGTATAAAAATACCTGAACGGGCAAGTTATATTCGTACTATGTTCGATGAAATTACCCGTATTTTGAACCATCTTATGTGGATTGGTGCGCATGGATTAGATGTGGGGGCAATGACGATGTTCCTTTATGCTTTCCGTGAGCGTGAAGATTTAATGGATGTTTATGAAGCTGTATCAGGTGCGCGACTGCATGCAACTTATTATCGTCCTGGTGGTGTCTATCGAGACCTGCCCGACAGTATGCCTAAATATGAAACATCAAAATGGAAAAGTGCGGTCGATGTGAAGCGTCTTAATGCAAGCCGTGATGGTAGTGTACTCGATTTTATTGATGACTTTACTCAGCGTTTCCCTAATTGTGTCGATGAATATGAAACACTATTGACTGATAACCGCATTTGGAAACAGCGTTTAGTTGGTATTGGTGTTGTTACGCCTGAACGTGCAAAACAGCTAGGGTTTACGGGGCCGATGTTGCGTGGCTCAGGTATTGAGTGGGATTTGCGTAAAAAGCAGCCTTATGCATCATATGATAAGGTCGACTTTGATATTCCCGTGGGAGTTAATGGTGATTGTTATGATCGTTATCTAGTTCGTATGGAAGAAA
>DRMA01000155.1 GCA_011375245.1 Thiothrix sp.
AATAATAGCAATCAATAACAAATAAAAATTAAGCGTACCAATACCTTGATACAGATCGATCCATGTATGAAAAAAAGATTCACCTTTAGGCACAAAAATACCCGTAATATGTTTTATTTGGCTGCTAGCAATTAAAATAGCTGCTCCTGCAGTAAAGCCAATAACTACTGTATGCGAAACAAAGTTGACTAAAGCACCTAGGCGTGCCAATCCAAATGCTAATTGATAAACACCCGCAAGAAACGTCAATGTTAATGTTAACGATAAAAATTCGGGTGTACCAGGATCAGCATGATGGCTAATCGCAGAAAAAACAACAATAGAAATAGCCGTTGTGGGTCCTGAAACTAAATGAAACGACGAGCCAAATAAAGCCGCAATAACTGGAGTCACCATTGCTGTATACAATCCATATTCAGGCGGCAACCCTGCAATAGTAGCAAAAGCAACACCTTGTGGCAGTACAATCACAGCTCCTGTTAACCCTGCCAGCATATCTGCTTTCAGCGAGTTTTTAGTAATGAGCTTAAACCACACCAAAAAAGGAAAAAAAGAGAGAGGGGGGAGTTTCATGTCTATAGCCCAAGATTAGCATTGATAAATGAGTGAATAGGGAGGCGGGAAGTATATCAATACTTATTAATATTTTACAGAGTCTATTAAGTAAACATTCAGTTCTGCTTCTTAAAAAGTATGACTACTTCGAAAAAACAAAATATCATTATTACGATGTTCATGAATGCAATGCAAAAGCCATCTAAGAACCCTATTTTTCTTGAATGGGGTCTATAAAAATAGACGTTAATTATTTTTAACTTTTATGTTCATACATAGTCGTTGATATGATTAACCTTGAAAGAAGTAGCATCAGATCATGAAGTGTTATCCCAGCAACTGATCATACTCGTCATTTACATATTCCATTAGGCATCAAACAATCCACAACCTTTATTGATATTTTTAAGGTTATTAAAAACAAAAACATGTAGGCTGGAAAGAGAAAGAATATTGGCTACCAGCCTCCAATCATTAACTAAAATCCCCAACCAATGAATGCCGAATATCCTCAGCAACTGCCATCACTACATGATTATAATGTTCATGTTCAATACCCATATTCAATGCTGCCCCTTCTTTTGCCGCTGCAATCATTTCGGCAGAAAACTCAAAGCGCATAAAGTGTATGGCTGAGGTTTTTTCTGCTGTTTCTCGTTCAATCAAATCCTCATTGGTAATCGGATAAACCTTATCAAATCCAGCAAACTGTAACCATGTTTTACGTTCAATGCCAATCAGCTTTGCCAATGCCATTTGACGTTCAACGGGATCACTATACTGCAACATAAAGGTTGCTTTTAGATTCGTGCCATCAGGAATTAAGGGGTTATACGCCTCTAGCTCTTCATTAATCCCTGCGGCATCAAAGATTTTTTCTGCACGCAGCATTTCTTGTATTTGATAATGCATAATTAACTGATCTTCAAAATACAAACGGGCATATTCACCAATGGATACTTGGCGATGCTTTTTGTGTGCCATGACCTTGGCACGGAACTCATTGCGTATTTCTTCGTATTTTTCCAGACTGTATAGGTCTTCTCGTGTTAATGCCATGATACTAATCTCTTGTTATTTTAATTATAGATATTCACTTATTAAATTATTAAATTTTCTTTGTAGGGGCAATCTCTTGTGGTTGCCCTTTTTGAGGAAGCCTTAAAATAACGGTTTCCATAGAGATTGGGCAACCACAAGGGATTGCCCCTACAGGAAATTATTTATGTGAATGTCTATAGAATATTTATTACTTCTTATCTAAGCCATAGGCAATGCTTAATAACGTCAACGGATGATGCGGTACTGAATCATCTTTTAGACCATTACTAATCTGATGCCCCGCCATAGGACAATCACTGCTGTAATAATCAGATTCTGCCTTTTTTACCTTTGAGATCACAGGGCGACAAATTTTCATCGACTTATCATGAAACTCACTTTTTACCGCATACGTGCCATCATGCCCTGAACAACGCTCAATAACGCTAATCTCAGTTTCAGGAATTTTATTGAGTAAGTCACGGGTTTTAAGTCCCATTTTTTGTACACGTAAATGACATGCGGCATGATAACTAATCTTACCCAGCGTATTTTCGAAGTCCATATTGAGCTTCGTGCCTTCTTTATCACGCAGCATTAAATACTCAAACGGATCAAACATTGCCTGTTGAACCTTAACCACATCGGCATCATCAGGGAACATTAACGGTAATTCTTGCTTATACATTAAAACACACGAAGGCACGGGGGCAACAATGTCATATCCTTCATCAACCATTTTGGCTAATACAGGAATATTGGCATTTTTAGCCGCTTCTACGGCATTAAGATCGCCTAATTCTAATTTCGGCATACCACAGCATTGTTCTTTTTCAACCAGCGTGACAGGAATTTTATTGTGTTCAAAAACCTTCACTAAATCTTCCACAAGATGTGGCTCATTACGATTGCCATAACACGTTGCATAAAGTGCTACTTTACCTTGCGTTGTTTTCGTTGCTTCTGCTTGATACTCAGACACATGACCCGCAAGACGCTTACGTGCAGGATTGGAATGATACTCTGGCAAAATAGCATCAGGATGCACCCCTAATACTTTTTCTAAGCCTTTACGCATGAGTGGATTTTTATTCGCGGCATTCACGACGTGTGCAACCACAGGAATACCCGCTAACTGCCCTACTTTATCTGTTGCAGATAGAATTTTATCGCGGGTTTTAACCTCGCCTTTTTGGTGTTTGATCGCTTTTGCACGTAACATCAAATGCGGGAAATCGACATTCCATTCATGCGGAGGGACATAAGGACATTTCGTCACGTAACACATATCACACAAATAACACTGATCAACGACTTTCCAATAGTCTTCTTTAGCCACACCATCCACTTCAAAGGTCTCTGATTCATCAACTAAATCAAACAAGGTTGGAAATGAATCACATAAACTGACACAGCGGCGACAGCCATGACAAATATCGTAGACACGTTCTAATTCTTTATACAGTGAATCTTCGTTATAAAATGATTCAGACTTCCAATCGAGCGGATGACGGGTGGGAGCCTCTAGGTTACCTTCTCGCGTTGCCATAATCGGCCTCCAGCGTTGTTAATGGTTATAGGTGGAATAATAAATAGGATAAAAAAAGGGCAATCACAAGGAATTGCCCCTACGACTAGCTAAGCAATATTACTCGCCCATGCCATCCAATGCTTTCTGGAAACGGTTAGCATGTGAACGCTCCGCTTTTGCTAAGGTCTCAAACCAATCAGCAATTTCATCGAAATCTTCTTCGCGAGCGTCTTTTGCCATACCAGGATACATATCCGTATACTCGTGTGTCTCACCAGCGATTGCTGTTTTCAGATTATCTGCGGTTGAACCAAAAGGCATGCCTGTTGCTGGATCACCTGTTTCTTCAAGATACTCTAAATGACCGTGTGCATGACCTGTCTCGCCTTCTGCCGTTGAGCGGAATACTACCGCAACGTCATTTTCGCCTTCGATGTCTGCTTTATTTGCGAAATATAAATAACGACGATTAGCCTGAGATTCACCTGCAAATGCATCTTTTAGATGCTGTTCTGTTTTTGTTCCTTTCAAAGACATAATGTCCTCCTATTAGATAGTAATACCTTATTGTTACCCCAGATTAATATCTGGTAGCGAGACAATAATCAAAACCAGCCGATACAGCTAGTAAAATATTTAGATCATATCAATAGAAAAAATAGAAACATCAACAATACATATAAAACCAACCACAAGAAACCCTTATAAACAATGCAATTAGAAATGCGATTAGAGAATAATCACCCGTAAAATAAAGTTAAAAAAAACAGTGAAAAAAGAAGAGATTTTATACAAAAGATAAACTGTATTACTAAATCCACCCCAAGTAGCTCACGCGCACTAGCAAGCCTCCAAAAGATGTTATCCACAACCTAGCAATACCTTAAAATCAACAAGAAACACAATATATAGTAGTTGACTGTTTATAACCACACCATCTATAGTAGCCGACCGAATTTACTCAGGCACGTTTAATGATCGAACAAGATACATACAGCATCTACCTCAGTATTATGAAAAACAACGCTAATCAGCCACTAAAAATAATAAATCAGGAAAGCTGATCATCAATGTATGACATAACTGGCAATCTGAAAAGGGTATAGCGAGCTTCATCGGCTCACTATAGCCTGCACCATTTAAGATCAATACTACTCGTTACACGTTCACTATAGAGACTTCATCATCATGCGAACAAAAAGCAATACTCATTCCACTAAGCAACCGCCTGCGGCTGCACAACACACTAAAAGCAACAACGAAACCAATAAGACCACCTACAAAGTCATCCGCCGCAATGGCAAACTCACTGCCTTTTCTGCCGATAAAATTTCCATTGCCATGACCAAAGCCTTCCTTGACGTTGAAGGCAAACGTTCTGCTACCTCAACCAGCATCCGCGATAAAGTCGCTCACCTCACCCAAGAGGTGGTCAATGGTCTATTTCGTCGTGCGCCAGAGGGCGGTACTGTCCATATTGAAGATATACAGGATCATGTTGAACTTGCCTTAATGCGTTCTGGTGAACATAAAATAGCGCGTAGTTATGTGCTATATCGTGAGCGACGCGCCCAACAACGGGCTAAAAAAGAAAAAAAACATCATAAAAACGACAAACCCACCATTCTGCATATCCTCATGGCAACAGGAGAACGCAAACCACTTGATGCAAAGCGCTTAGAAGCGGTGATTAACGAAGCCACCACAGGCTTAAAAAATGCTGATGCTGCAACCATTTTAAAAGGCACATTACGCAATCTATTCGACGATATCCCCGAAGCCGAAGTGGGAGCAGCCTTAGTGATGAGCGCACGGACGCTCATTGATCAAGACCCTGATTATTCCTATGTAACCGCTCGCTTGTTACTGGACAATACGCGCACTGAAGCACTGAGCTTTGTCTATGAACATCCGCGTGAATGCACGCAACAAGAACTCGGCGAGTGCTATAGCGACTACTTTGGCAAATACATTAAAAAAGCGGTTGAGTTGGAACACCTTGATGAAGAGCTTACCCGTTATGACCTGAAAAAACTCGGTGCCGCGCTGCAACCCGAAAACGACTTAAACTTTACCTACCTCGGTTTACAAACGCTGTATGACCGTTATTTTATCCATCACGACCATACCCGCTTTGAATTGCCGCAAGCGTTTTTTATGCGTGTGGCAATGGGACTCGCCATTAATGAAATACACCGCGAAGAACGTGCTATTGAGTTCTACCAACTATTATCTAGCTTCCGCTTTATGAGTAGCACCCCTACCCTGTTTAACTCGGGCAGTTTACGTCCTCAATTATCTTCTTGCTATCTCACCACTGTCCCTGATGATTTGGCAGGGATTTATGATGCGATTAAAGACAATGCCTTGTTATCAAAATTTGCGGGAGGATTGGGTAATGACTGGACACCTGTGCGGGGATTAGGCTCGCATATCAAAGGCACGAATGGAAAATCACAAGGCGTTGTGCCATTTTTAAAAGTGGTGAATGATACGGCGGTAGCCGTTAACCAATGCTTCGCTGCTGATACATGGGTTTACACTGCTGACGGCACGAAACAAATTAAGCATATTACCCAAGATGATCTCGTGCTTGGACAACGTGGTGAATATCGCCAAGTCAAACAAAAAATGCTGTATAACCAAACCGACCCAATGGTGAAAATCAACGTAAAACACAGCATTACCCCGCTTAATGTCACCTCAGGACACCCGCTATGGACCTTACAATCCGTACCAATGGAACAAGCAACTTCACGCACAATGAACTGGTTAGAAAAAGGCAAGGTTAAACCACAATGGGTTGAAGCAGGCAAACTGCAACAAGGCGATTATCTAGCACAAGTCATTCCAAAAGAAACCATTCCTGTGCTTGATTTTACGCTTGACGATGCCCGTCTTTATGGCATTTTACTAGGCGATGGTCACAGCTCAAAAGAAGGTTTGGAATGGGGCGTTTCAGGCAACCCTGATAACGATACACATCTTGATTTCGTACAAAACTATCTCACAAAACAGGGGATTCATTATTGGGTAACAGAGAAACGTAGCAAGTATATGCAAATTCGTTGGTCAGCAGGTTTTGGTCTAGCACGTGAAGCAACCACAGGACGGTATATTCGAGGAGAGCAAACAGGCTTTATTTTTAGCTATGATGAGCTTTACAATGCTGAAGGTAAAAAACATATCCATCGTCGCTTTAATCATCTTCCCAAAGAACAAACGCTGGCACTGATTCATGGCTTGATTGAAACCGATGGCAATGTCAGTCGTGGCACAGAAATCACCTTTACGAATACCTCACAGCCATTAATTGATGGATTGCGTTATCAACTTTTACGCCTTGGCGTTCCCTGTGCAGGGCAATACCGCGAACGTGAGCATACCCATACAGGTCAACAAGCCAATGGCGATAAAATACACTTCAATAATATCACCAAGTCGTATGATTTAAGAATTCCTGCCATTGAAGCCATTGCTAAACCACTTGGCTGTAAGGTATTAACCAAGCAAAACTGGCTAGAATGGAATGGTTGTCTGTTCAGCCGTCTACGTTCAGTAGAAGCCATTACACCAACGCCTTTTGTGTATGATCTTAAAGTTGAAGGCGATGCCAGTTATATGACAACCAATGGCCTCGCTCATAATGGGGGGAAGCGCAAAGGAGCTGTTTGTGCTTATCTGGAAACATGGCATATTGATATTGAAGAGTTTTTAGAACTACGCAAAAACACAGGTGATGAACGTCGTCGTACTCATGACATGAATTCGTCCAACTGGATTCCCGATTATTTTATGAAACGTGTTGCTAATGAGCAAGACTGGACACTTTTCTCACCTGATGAAGCACCTGATTTGCATGATTTATATGGCAGGGCATTTGAAAAACGTTATTTGGAATACGAAGCGAAAGCCGCACGGGGTGAAATGCGTTTAACTCGGACAATTAAAGCGGTTGAACTATGGCGAAAAATGCTAGGGATGCTGTTTGAGACAGGCCATCCTTGGGTGGTATTTAAAGAACCGTGTAATGTTCGTTACACCAATCAGCATGTGGGTGTCGTGCATTCGTCTAATCTTTGTACTGAAGTGACCTTGCATACGGATGCTAATGAGTGTGCCGTTTGCAATCTTGGGTCTGTCAATCTAGCCGCCCACACTACCAAAGATGGGCTAGATATGCCGATGCTAGAAAAGACCATCGCCACCGCCACCCGTATGCTTGATAACGTTATCGAATACAACTATTATAGCATCCCCCAAGCCCGACGCTCCAATATGCAACATCGCCCTGTTGGTTTAGGCTTAATGGGTTTTCAGGATGCTTTATATAAACTCAATATCCCTTATGCCACTGAAGCAGCCGTTGAGTTTGCAGATCGCAGTATGGAAGCGATTTCTTACTATGCTATTCAAGGTTCTAATCAATTAGCCAAAGAACGGGGTAAGTATAGTACCTATGAGGGTTCGTTATGGAGTCGAGGTATTTTACCGATTGATTCATTGGAATTAATGGAACAAGAACGCGGTGAATACTTCCAAGTGGATCGCTCTCAAACACTTGATTGGGATGGTTTGCGTGAGAAGGTTAAACAACATGGTATGCGTAATTCTAATGTAATGGCGATTGCTCCAACGGCCTGTGTCAGTGGAGACACCTTAATCTTATCCTCAGAAGGTCTTATTCCTATTGCCTCTCTGGTTGCAGGCGAAGCACAATGGCAAAACATTAATGTCAGCATTGCCCAAGAAGGCAACTTAGCACATTCTGATCAGCTCTATCTCAATGGATTCAAAGATACTTTACGCATTACCACCCAACGCGGCTCAGAAATAACTGCAACACCCAATCATCGTATTCGCGTTATTAACCACGAAGGTGATTATGTCTGGAAGTATTTTGCTGAATTACAAGTCGGTGATGAAGTGGTACGACGTTTAGGCGGTCACCAAGCCTTACTTGCAACAAAAGCACCACTGGATTTAACTGTACCACAACGCCAACATAGCCTTGAAAAAGCCATCCAATTACCTGAAAAACTCACCACTGAAGTCGCTCTAATGCTAGGGCTTTATATGGGAGATGGCTATCTCAAATACAGCAACCGAGGTCATTACACCAAGAAAGAAGGCATTGGTTTTGCTATTCATAATGATGAAACCGTACTCGCTGACCGTCTAAAAGTCTATTTTTCCACATGGGGCGCAACACTCTTAGCCGATGTATCAAAAACAGACTCAGGGTGTACAACCCATCTTGTTTACTCAGCTTCCTTAGTACGCTGGTTTGAGGCAAACGAATTTAATAAACAACGCGGTAATTTTGGTGAAGGCTCTGCCAGTGCCTTTATTCCCACTAAAATATTAGCCTCCAATAGTGATGTATTATGCGCTTTCTTATCAGGCTTATTTATTGCTGACGGCACAGTGAATAACCGTTGTGTAGAAATGGCAACCGTCAGTCGAACCCTCGCTTTACAAGTCAAAATGGCCTTAGAAAGTTTAGGTATTGTTGCGACCTTATCAACATCTCGATCAGGCACAAAAGGCAATCGTCCTGTTTATCGAGTCCGTACCAGCAATGTAGAAGCAACGCGTTTATTCTTAAGCCAGATTGGTTTTGGCGATTCGTATAAACACCAACATCTCACTGAGCGTTTAGCTGACAGTTCTTCAATAAGCGATGCACGACGTGGACATAATATACGCTCAATGATTATTATCACTGATTTTATCCAAGCCGCTCGCGCCACAGGTATGGATAAACAGCTTCTTAATCCACTTGCCTGCTCTAAAACTAATGGCAAAATGAATATCAACTTAGCAAAACAAGCGATTGCCGATTATCCTGACTTACAAGCAACCAAGTTGGCTAAACTACTAGAAAAAGGCAATCTTTATTTTGAGCCAATTGTCTCTATTGAAGCCTCACAGGATGTCACTTATGATTTGCAAGTTCCTGAAAAGCATACTTATGTTGCTAACGGTTTTGTCAGTCACAATACAATTTCCAATATCTGCGGTGTCAGTCAATCCATCGAACCCACTTATCAAAATATGTACGTTAAATCCAACTTGTCAGGTGAATTTACCGTCGTGAATCCGTATTTGATCAATGAACTCAAAGCACTCAACTTATGGGATGATGTGATGATCAATGACCTCAAATACTTCGACGGGAGTGTACAAAAGATTGATCGTGTTCCTGAAAACATTAAAGAGAAATATGCTACGGCCTTTGAAATTGATTCTCGCTGGTTGATTGAGGCTGCAAGTCGGCGACAAAAATGGATTGATCAAGGTGAATCGCTCAACTTGTATTTAGCTGAACCATCAGGTAAGAAACTGGATGATTTGTATAAACTCGCATGGGTACGTGGCTTAAAAACCACTTATTACTTGCGTACCTTGGGTGCGAC
>DRMA01000156.1 GCA_011375245.1 Thiothrix sp.
ATTAACCAGCAAGATCAAGCACCTGATATCGTGATTTATTTTACCGATGCCTATGGTATTTTTCCTGCACAAGAACCGTATTATCATACAATTTGGTTGATTAAAGGGAAACAAGATGTGCCTTGGGGGCAGCGAGTGCAATTGAATTAACTAAAACGTCGAATAGTAGCGTCCAAATCAGTCACATAATGAACAGTAGCATCAGGCTGATGCGACTCTTGCCACTCATTTTGCGCATAGTTCACCCATACTGTTTTCATTCCCATTGCTTGTGCGCCTTGAATATCCCCAATAGGGTCATCACCCACATGGAGCATTTGTTCTACGGCAACATTAGCTTTATCAATCGCAAGCTGAAAAATAGCAGGATCAGGTTTAGCAACGCCTGCATCTTCTGCTTTAATGGCAAAGTCAAATAAATGCCCTAACCCCATATAATACACATCAGCATTACCATTAGTAATTGCACCCAATATATAATCTTGTTTTAAATTGACTAATAATGACTGCACCCCTTCTAAAAAGGTTATTTTATTACGTTCTTGCCAAAAAACATGAAAGCCTTCTTCACGTAGCATATCAGCGTCATAGCCCATTTCCTGAGCCAATAAGGCTAACCAGTTTTTACGGATTTGAGTTAAGTTATGCTGTAACTCAGGGTGACTTTTAGTATAGGTCATACGATGCGCATAAAGCCTCTCAGGGTTATAACGCTCCGTAATACGAGGATAGTGGGTTTGCAGCCATGTAAACAAGGTTTGTTCTGCTCGCCTAATCGTAGGCCAGCACTCCCATAGCGTATCGTCTAAATCGAAGGTAATACAGTGAATAGTCATGTCGAGTATCATAACATCATCGTTGAGCTTTTTAAGTCAACGCAAGCCGTTCTATCTTCTGCTTCATCACGTCAACAATGGCATCCCCCCCCCCGCCCCCAACAATTGTGTCCAGTGTAGTATTTATTTGACATTAAATGACTCACCACAACCGCAAGAATTCACGGCATTGGGGTTACGGAACTCAAAACCTTCATTGAGTGCATTTTCTCTTATGTAATCAACTTCAGTACCTGCTAATAATGCCAAATGGTCATTATTAACAATAACCTGTACCTGATGGTTGGTAAATACTTGTTCGTTATCCTCCACAGTATCGGCATAGTCCACCACATAACCAAAGCCATTACAGCCGTATTTTTTGACCCCAAGGCGTAAACCAATACCGCTGCCACGTTTTGCCAACATTTTTTGTACGTGAGATGCCGCTGCTTTTGTTAATGTGATTGCCATTTTTTCTCTCCACTTTGTAATGATAAGCCCAACGTTTATAACAAAACCTGAAAGTATTATAACATCAAATTATTGATAACTTTTTAAATAGCCAAACAGTAAACGGAAAGATTTAGGTGGTTTATTATGTAATTTTTCTTTTGCCACATTACGCAACAGTTGACGTATATGCTGGCGATCCATACCCTCAAAACGTGCGAGTAATTCTTCTAATAAGGCATTATCACCTGCAATTAATCTATCTCGCCATTGCTCAACTTCATGAAAATTATTAACTTCTACCTGATGCGGCTTATCCAATAGATCAAGTGCAGCAGCAATAGCTTCCGCATCCTCAGTACGCATCAATTTTTCGATAAAAATGAGATGACGACGTAGTGCTTCTTTTTTAAAATTTTTACCCTTGATAAGCTCTTGGCGCAGTTGATCACCAATTGGTAACGCTTCTAACTGGGTAGCTGATAGAACCCTCATGCGTTTACCCAGCGCACGTAACACCATCATATCACGTTTAATCTGGGACTTATTTTTACGTATTACGTATTCGTGCTCTTCCTTCATCAAAATAGCTCTAAGTTATTTAGGAACATGCACGTTCCTTACTAAAAACGTTTCCCTTCTTGTGCCCATTGTACAACTTCTTGTTGAAATTCAGAAGAACCATATCCTCTTATCACTTGTTGACGACTAAAAAAAAACCCTTGTTCAATTGCTTGTTCAGTAAAAATAAGTGGTCGCTGATTATCTTCAGCATATTTTTGTAGCTATTTTAAGGTTCTAGGGGGGGGGGCGTTTACCAACAGAAACAGCAGTACAAGATTGGTATTCTCTTCGTTTTGCTTTACTTTTTTCCATGATAACCCACTCTATTTCCGTTATTTCAACACAGCATTAATTTGCTGAAGATCTTGTACACTTAATAAACCCGTTGCTTGTTTAAGACGTAGAGTATTTAATAAATAATCATACCGAGCAATGGAATAATCACGTTGCGCACGAAATGTTTCACGTAGCGATAACAACACATCCACTGCTGTTCGTGTTCCCACTTCAAAGCCCGCTTGAGTAGCTTGTGCAGCCGTCTTGGTCGAAATTAACGCCTGTTGCAGTGCTTTCGCTTGGGCAATGCCTGAGACTACAGAAAGGTAAGAGGAACGGGTTTGTTGGGTTACCTGACGTTTACTTGCCTCTAATTGATATTGCGCTTGATGCAAATTGTGACGCGATTGGCGAATACTTGAATCAACTAACCCCCCCGTGTAAAGCGGCATATTTAACTGTACACCAACAGATGCACCAAATACATCAGAGTCAATATCAAGCCGATTAATACTACCATTATGTTTGGCAACTAAATCAATCGTAGGATCTTTACCCGCACGCTGTCTATCAACGTCGCTTTGTGCTACATCAATGGCATGTTTTAACGTGGCTATTTGTTGACTATTTGCTAATGCTGTTTGCGTCCACGCTTCAATTTTATTAGGTTTTGGTGGAATTAATGGTGTATTTAAACGCGCATCATCAAGGTGTTTATAATAATGCCCTGTTATTGCCTTAATCGCTTCCTTAGCAACATCAAGCTGTTGATTAGCCGAAACCTGTTGTGATGTTGCTGAATCATAACGTGCTTGTGCTTCTTTTACATCAGTAATAGGAGAACGTCCTGCCTCAAAATATGCGTTCACTTGCGCTAATTGGCGACCTATCGCCTCTCTTTCCAAAGTTGTAAACTTTAAATTGTCTTGTGCTTTAAGGTAGGAAAAATACGCTTCGGCAACACGAATAATAAGATTCTGTCGCTCAACCGCCAACGATGATTTTGCTTGTGCAATGCCTGCATTGGCTTTATTGACTTGCGCATCTAACTCATTGTGATAAATCGATTTACTCACAGAAAGCGTATAACCTCCATTGACAAAATTTGATGTCCCACTACTAACCACTGTATTTTGATGATCAAGAATCGCACTCATCGAGGCAAATAATTTCACTTGTGGCTTTAGTGCTGCAAGTGCTTGTGGCTTATTTTCCATCGTTGCTAAATAACTAGCCTCTGATGCTTGCAAAACAGGATCAAACCGTAAAGCATGTTGATAGACCTGATATAAATTTTCGGCATACGCAAGTGATGAGCAAGCCAACAATACTAACCCCATAAAATAGTGTTTCAATGTACAATGCATTATAAAATTACCATTATATCCTGTACTCGCAGGTATTTTTCATTTGTATCCATACCATTACTAACGTCTTATCACATCTATTTTGTCGAGATTATTTATAACAAAAACACTTTTTTTACAGCTATTCCCTCAGTTCCACCTTGGGTAATTAATGGCAGTCCTTCCGTGTCAAACAAACTAGTACGCAAAAATGTCCCATTATTTTCACGAGTAATTAACATCGCTTGCATAATAGGGGCTATTCGTGAACCAACAATAATAAATAATCGACCTTTTGGCTTTAACATTTGTTCAAAATGCTCACTCAACTCAGATACTGAGCCTGTTACAGCAATCACGTCATAGCGTTTAGTGGTATCAAGCTCCGAAAAAGCATCTTTGGTTTCCAAAGTAACATTGGAAATGTGGTGCTGTTCCATTTTTTGTTGTGCTTGCTTGGTAAAATCATCATGCCTATCAATACTATAAACCTCTTTTGCCAAATGAGAAAGACAGGCTGTTACAAACCCACTTCCTGTACCAATCTCCAAGCAACTGTCATTCATAGTAATCGCTAATTCTTGCAACATTCTGCCTTCAACACGTGGGTGCATCATTTTTTCCCCATAAGCCAAAGGGAGTTGAATATCTGCATAGGCAAGACTTTGACAAGCAACAGGAACAAACTGACTTCTTGGAACACGCCGCATCACATCCAAAACCGTTTGGTCTAAGACTTCCCAAGGTCTTATTTGCTGTTCAATCATATTGTAATGTGCTCGTTCCAATTCCATAATAATTCCTAAAGTTAGCGCTTTAAATAATGTCAACAGAGACTACGAGTAATTGCGCTTTTACGCAAGTACAGTGCATAAATATAATAGAATTTGAATGACTTTAGGGTATCTTTCATTTGTCAGTTAACAATTCAGCCGCTAGGATTCGCCCTTCAATCTCACTAAACTCGCTACGCTCAAACAACGTTCGATTTCAATGCAATTCCTAGCAGGCTTCAAACTGTAAACTACTTTTGGGCATTTATGAAAGATGCCGACTTTAGTGTGAAATAAAGCGCATATTACTCGTCCTCATCAACGTTGTAACACCATGATAAGCACGATAAAACTGTATATCAACCTCCAATACTTCGGGCATTTTTGGGTTATGTGAGTTAAGCACTTAGACTTCCAAGTTGAATTAATTGCATGTTAGGGTGAATACTCTAACATGCAATTAATTCAAATATATGTACAAGTTGTTGATTTATATATACCCTAATCTATAAAAACGGTTCGAAGTATTGTTTGATCGTATTTTTAAGCCGTAAAAACGGTTGATTTTCTGCTGAAAGTGGATGTTTTAAAATAATAATTAGCGCAGAAACGAGTAGAATAAATTGTCCTAAACGTAATCCAACCCCCTTGGTAATATTTTTAAGCGGTGAAAATACATGATTTTTTACCAAAAACAGACTAAATAAACGCTGTGTAACCACTCTTGCTAAGCTAGGTAGCATTTGATATCCCCTTTAAATTGAATACATTTTTTCTTTTACATTACTAACAGATGCTGTTGAGCCACTACATACTGTCATAAACACTGACAAAAAATTATTGTGTACAGCAAAGATCCTGAATCAACAATTTCTTAAGGAATACTTAAGAAAGCCCCTCCTCTTTAGGGGAGGGATGGATAGTGCATCGCTCAAAGAGCGATTTTGGTTGTAACAACGCCATTCCGAAGAATGGGTGGGGTGCTCATCGGCAATGTTATCCATGCTTGTCATGCTGGCTCACTATCCCTACTCGGCAGGATTGTTTAGCGTTCAGCGGTAGTGGACAGGACTTGAGCATACATCCTGACGTACCATGACATGAATAACAGAGTCACAAAGGACTAAGCCTAGTCAACTGAGCTTTTGCAAGCTCG
>DRMA01000157.1 GCA_011375245.1 Thiothrix sp.
ACGTTGCTGAGTTAACACGATATGCGATTGAGCATAAACTAATCTAAACGCTACTATAGATGTTCAGATAATTATGTTCACACTTTTTGTTCTAGCCAGTCATGTGGATTATTTTTAAATCAGCAGGAACTCGCTGCACTCAAACATGCTTCTGATTAAAAAATAACACACATGACTGGCTTCTCGTTTTTGCACGCAATTATCTGACTCTCTATAAGTGATACTGCGTAGTTCCCCTATACACAATTTTTCGTTGGAATTTACGTTATATGACCAATAGTTAAAAATGGCATAACGCGTACAATGGATTTCAAGCAATCTACTGCGGATTTAGCGATAAAGCCAACACAGATAATTGCGCTCACCGATTAGAAGCCAGTCATGAGCGTAGCAAGCTTTTGCTGATTTAAAAATAATCCACATGATTAGCTGAATGATTAACCGTGAGCCTAATTATCTGACTATCTATACGTTATACGTTATACGTTACATTTTTTAATATCCATTATTAAGGGGATTCTTATGCCTATATCTTTCTCACTCCAACGTCTTTGGGCAACCTTAGGCCCAGGCTTACTCTATGCAGGCGCTGCTGTTGGTGTTTCCCATCTTGTTATGTCAACCAAAGCAGGTGCGAAATATGAGTTTCTGTTACTACTGCTTATTCCGCTGATTCATCTAATAAAATATCCCTTTTATAAATTCGGCCCTTACTATACTGCCTTAACAGGACGAAATATTTTACATGGTTATTATGCATTAGGAAAATGGGCATTAGCACTATATATGGCAATGACATTACTCTCCATGTGTCTGATTCAAGCAGCAGTTACCTTAGTAACAAGCTCTATCGCAGTGACCTTATTTGGCGTGCATTTACCCGCAGAATATATGCCTCATATACCTGCTATTTTATTGTTAATTGGCGCAGGAATTATTTTATATATTGGACAATACAGCTTATTAAGCAAAATGATGAAAGGAGTGATTATTATCCTTGCGATCACCACCTTAGCATCGCTTGCTCTGGTATGGTTTGAAGGCACTGTGCCAATTAATAAGGTAGCGCCTAATTTCTCATGGTTAAACGTGACGGACTTACTCTTTTTAGCTGCTTTTTTAGGCTGGATGCCTGCCCCAATGGATGTCTCTGTATGGCATTCTGTTTGGGCGGAAGAAGCAAACCATGAAACACATCAACAAGCTGATGTACAAAAAACAATGCTCGATTTTAATATTGGTTTTTTTGGTACAGCAATATTAGCAATGGTGTTTCTCTCGCTAGGTGCATTGGTCATGTTTGGTAATGGCGCAGAACCCTCGAATAATGGCGCAGTATTTGCGGGACAAATTATTCAGTTATACACAGAAGTATTAGGTGATTGTGCTTATCCTTTAATTGGTATTGTTGCACTTGCCACCATGTTTAGTACCGCTTTAACCTGTTTAGATGCCTATCCACGTACACTAGAAAAAAGTTATTTTATCTGGAAACAACAAGGTCAAATGCCTTCTATACAAAATGAGCAAGAGAATAAGCAAAAAGCAACAAGACTTTATCGTCTGTTATTAGTACTTGCTGTTATCGGCACAATAGCCGTTTTGTTTGTGATCAAAAACCTCTCAGGAGCAATGGGGTATATTGTTATGGTCGCCACGATTGTATCGTTTGTTTCAGCACCTGTATTAGCCTATATCAACTTTAAAGTGATGCAAGGTACAACCATTCCAACTAATCATAAGCCGCGCTTACTGCTTACACTCTGGAGTTGGATAGGGATTATTATCATGAGTTTATTTAGTTTAGCCTATATTATTTTACTTATTAAATTTTGATTTCCTCACGCTCATTTATTACAGCTTATTTGGTTATTATGAATAATTATGCTTATAGATCACATAAAATATCTCTCGATAGGCTATATTATTCACCAAACAACGCCCACTCAAACCCAACAATATTCCGAGTCACTTTTGCAAGCAATTGCTAAGTCGTGTTATATCCTCTGCCAAGCCAAAACGTAATGCCTCAAGCTGAGGAAATAAACGTACCCATATCCCCTGCTCTGCTAACTGATGCTGTAACAAGGCACTGTTTGGATGTTTGATAAATACAAAATGTGCCGTTGCAAACGAAGCATCAAAACCAGCCTGTGCTAAACACGCTTGCAATATTTCACGCTGCCTTGGTAAATAATAACGTGTATCCTCATGCCACTGTGTATCAGCAAGCGCCAACGCCCCCACCCAACGCGCAGGATGAGAAATATGCCACGGATTTAATTGCTCGCTCAGTGGTTTAAGTACGGCTTTATTAGCCGCTACAAAACCAAGACGTATTCCCGCTAACCCAAAAAACTTGCCAATAGAACGCAATATAATCATGCCATCAGGGATAGCTTGGTTTAATAAACTAAAATCAGGAGTCGCATCCATAAAAGCTTCATCCACCACCAACCAACCTTGGCGTGCTTGCAAAACCTGATGCCATTGACGCAACATATCAGGAGCAATCAGTCGTGTATCAGGATTATTAGGATTAATAACAATAAGCACATCGAGCTGTGATAAATACAGCTCAACATCATCAAAAGCAATGGGAATAACCTCATGCCCTGCTTTGCGCCAACAGTATTCATGCTCAGCGTAACACGGGCTAACAATGCCCACTTTGCCTTTTGCGCGTAAGGTGGGTAAACGTTGAATGGCTTCTTGTGATCCTGCTACGGCGAGTAAAGATTGTGTTTGATAATAATCCTTGGCAACAGCTAATAAATTATCGTCTTCTTCTGGCAGACGTTGCCAAATATGTTGTGGTATTTCAACTGGTTGCCACGGGCGAGGATTAATCCCCGTTGATAAATCTAACCATTGTTCGATGGGAATATTGTAACACTGAGCTGCTTGATACAGATTGCCGCCATGTTTAACCTTTATTAGTTTCGTGCTCATTTAAAACATCCAAGCCAAAAACACCGAAATAATACTCCACAATACCAATCCTTTAAAAACAAGCTGCCAACTACGCTGAATATCTTCTGCAACAGGTACATTACCAATGCCTATTACTGGACGTTGTTTTTCTTCGCCCTCATAAATAGCATTCCCTCCTAATGTAACCCTTAACGCTCCTGCGCCAACCGCCATCACCACACCTGCATTCGGGCTATACCATGTATTTGCCTGTGTCTCCCAGCAATATTTAGCTGATTTATAATCCCCTAAGATAAGCCACGTCATTGCTGTTAAACGCGCAGGAATATAATTAAGCACATCATCCACACGCGCACTAAAACGCCCAAAATACAAAAAACGTTTATTTTTATACCCCCACATAGCATCCAAGGTATTCGCTAAACGATACAAAACTACCGCAGGCGCTCCCCCCATAAGAAACCAAAATAACGGGGCAAAAATAGCATCACTGGCATTTTCCAAAACGGATTCAATTGTGGCACGTGATAAACCTTCTTCGTTAAGGGTACGGGTATCGCGACTGACCAACATGCTGGTACATGTTCTCGCAGTGGCTAAATCGCCTGCAAATAATGCCTCTTTGACCGCAAAAGCATGTTCTTTTAAACTACGCCCACCGATTGCTAACATGCCAATCAAGACATCCATTGGCCAACCCAATACAGTCGTTAACACTCCTGCAATGACGACAATAGGCATAACAATAATAAAC
>DRMA01000158.1 GCA_011375245.1 Thiothrix sp.
AGGGAAAACGTGGGTAATTGATATTGACCTGAAAGCCTTCTTTGATAATGTCAATCATGATCTACTGATCTATCGGATTAGAGAGCAAACGAAAGACAAAGGACTCTTGCGCCTGATCGGGAAAATCCTGAAAGCAGGGGTCATTTGGAGCGTGGGAACAAGAGTTCCTTGGGAATAACAAATAAAAAATCCCCTTCTGGTTAGGAAGAGGATTTAAGTCAATCAAATAATCTGATTGTTATGACTAGTCGTTACTGTCTTGTTGCATTTCAATCTCATCAGCTTCTTTGCTCATGACGTTGATTTCAAGCCACATGACGTTAATGACTGCTAGCGATGCGGCAAATCCCACACCGAGCATCCACGCAAAATACCACATAATAGACCCCCTTAGTAAGTTGAATGATCGTTTTCACGAATAAATTTAACGCTATAAGTACGCCATAGTGCGATATAGCAATACAAGGTATAGCCTAGAATAATCGGCACAAAGACCAATGCTGCGAAGAAGGCGATCATCAGTGTTAGATGACTTGCTGTCGCATCCCATAAGGTTAAGCTATGGCTGATATTGTCGCTTGATGGCAAAATGAACGGGAATAAAGAGAAACCCGCTGTTAATACGATGCCAACTAAACTCATGCTAGAGAAGAAAAATGCCCAGCCTGTTTTGGTTGGACGACTCATAATCCATGCACCTAATGCACCGATAAAGCCCATTGCTGGAGCGATCATCATCAGTGGATACAACGTATAGTTTTGTAACCAGCCACCTGCAACCATTTCAACAGTCTTCTTAGTTGGATTGCTCACACCTGCGAGGTCAAATTCGCCCGTAATGGCTAAGCCGTTCATACTTGCAACCCAAACACCGCCAATAGCAAATAAAACCATAACCGCAAGACTTGCAAAAGGTAAGATTTTTTGTGCGCGGAAGTGAATAGCGCCATGTGTACGCAAGATGAGGAAAGTAACCCCTTGTAGTAAGAACATAGCAACAGCTAATGCACCTGCAAGTAGGGCAAATGGTTGGAATAAACCAAAGAAGCCACCACTGTATGTTGAACGCATATAGTCGTCATACTGGAATGGTAAACCAAGGAATAAGTTACCCATCGCAATACCAAGAATTAATGGTGGAACAACACCAGGTAAGATAAATAACCAATCCCATGTACTACGCCATGTCTTATTGTCTAACTTTGAACGATAATCCATTGCCGCAGGGCGAATGATTAAGGTAAAGAGTAAGATCATCATTGCAGGATAGAGTCCTGAAAATGTCGTTGCGTATAACGTTGGCCATGCTGCAAAAAGTGCACCTGCTGCCAGTACTAACCATACTTGGTTACCATCCCAATGCGGTGCAATGGAGTTAATGACAACACGACGCTCAGTATCTGTTTTGCCAATAAAAGGAATGAGCATGGATACACCCATGTCAAAGCCTTCAGTAACGGCGAAGCCTACCCAAAGTACGCCAATTAAGACCCACCAAATAAACTTTAGGGTGGTGTAATCTAAAAATCCGAATAATTCCATGATAACCTCCTAGAGTAAGTCGTTGCTGGATTGAGTGACAGTGCTTTTGGAAGCTGCTTCATTTTGTTCAAAATGATAGCGTCCTGTATGAAGTGCACTAGGACCAAGGCGGGCGAATTTCTGCATCAGATAAATTTCAACCGCAAGTAAGACGCTGTATAAAACAGCGAAAGCAATTAAGCTATTACGCACTTCTTCGTAAGTGAGTGAAGAAACGGCAAGGAAGGTTGGTAATATTTCACCAATTGCCCATGGCTGACGGCCAAACTCAGCGACTAGCCAACCTGATTCAATGGCAATCCATGGAAGGGGTAATGCTACAACAACCATCCATAAGAACCAACGGTGCGTTGCGCAACCACGTCGTGCGGTGATAATAAAAGAGATAACAAAGATAAGCAGCATTAACACGCCTGAAGCAACCATAATGCGGAAAGCAAAGAATAAAGGTGCAACGGTTGGAATACTATCGGCTGCCGCTTTTTTGATTTGCGCTTCTGTTGCATCAACCACATTGTCGGTATAGCGTTTTAATAATAAACCGTAGCCAAGATCGTATTGTAAGACTTCTTTGAAATGTAATTTTTCTTCTTCTGACGCTTCGCCCTTACGAATTTTTTCAAATGCCGCATAAGAAACCATACCATGACGGATACGCTGTTCATTACCTTCGATAATGTCTTTGAGTCCTTTGACTTCATGATCAAGTGAACGCGTAGCGATAATACCTAATGCATAAGGAATTTTAATCGCATGTTCAGTTTCTTGCTTTTCTTGATTAGGAACACCAATAACGGTGAAAGCTGCAGGTGCTTTTTCTGTTTCCCATTCTGCTTCAATGGCTGCTAGTTTATACTTTTGTACTTCGCCAGCTTCATAGCCACTTTCATCACCGAGTAAAATAACGGAGAAAATAGCTGCTGTACCAAAGGCTGCTGCTACTGCAAAAGAGCGTCGTGCAAAGCCAAGATCGCGTCCTTTTAGCATGTACCATGCACTGATACTTAGAACAAACATTGAACCTGTGACATAACCCGCAGCAACGGTGTGAATGAATTTCACTTGTGCAACAGGATTAAGAAGTACGTCAGCAAAACTGACCATTTCCATCCGCATGGTTTCAATATTGAATTCTGCGCCAACAGGGTTTTGCATCCAGCCATTAGCAATAAGTATCCATAATGCAGATAAGTTAGTACCAATAGCCATTAGCCATGTAGCAATAAGATGTTGTACTTTGCTCAGGCGATCCCAACCAAAGATAAACATGCCAACAAAGGTAGCTTCAAGGAAGAAAGCCATTAACCCTTCAATAGCCAGTGGTGCGCCGAAAATATCGCCGACGTAGTGCGAATAGTAAGACCAGTTAGTGCCAAACTGGAATTCCATCGTAAGCCCTGTACCCACACCAAGGGCAAAGTTAATAACAAATAACTTTCCCCAGAATTTCACCATGTCTTTATAAATCTGCTTGCCTGTCATGACATACACAGATTCCATGATGGCAAGAATAAAGGTCATGCCTATGGTTAGTGGTACAAATAAAAAATGGTATAAAGCGACAGTTGCAAATTGCAGTCGCGATATATCGACGAGTTCTTCAGTGATCATATTGCCCCCTCATGTATAAAATGTATAATAAACGCCCAGTATTGATTTAATACCAATCAATGATAACTCTATTTTTAGACAATATCACAACATATGTTGTTTTTATACTGATAAGATTCTTATATTATTATTAAGAGGGAAATATTACGGGTGTATTGTTTTTTATTTGATAAATTCGTGAATAATAGGTATTTACTTTATCGTTGTTGGTTGAGATAATGTTGTCTTGTTTTTACAACATTTGCGGGCTTGTTTGTTACAGTGAAAATAAGGATGTTTATTGTTACAACTTTTCGGCATATTTATAGGGTAAGTCAGATTTAGATAAAAAATTGCATAAGTCAGAAGTCAATGAAATAATTTTTTATTATTCAATAGATAAGTTGAGCATGGATATTGAACATAAATATTGACGTTAAAAGATAACTCATATGACTTGATAGGGTACTTGAATATGCAAATAATTGTCTGAGTATCTATAGTTCACTTTCTAAAGGGGTTGTTATTTATGGCACATATTATTGTCTTGGGTGCTGGAACAGGCGGGATGCCTGCTGCGTATGAATTAAGAGAAGAGTTAGGTTCTTCTCATGAAATCACAGTTGTGAACGAGCGTGACTATTTTCAGTTTGTTCCTTCTAATCCTTGGATTGCTGTCGGATGGCGCAAACGTAAGGATATTACTTTTCCTATCGAAAAATATTTAAATAAGAAAAATATTAATTTTGTTCATGCGCGTTGTGACAAAATCGATGCTGAAAATAGCAAACTTGAGTTATCAACAGGTGAGACACTTGAGTATGATTACTTGCTTATTACAACAGGGCCTAAATTAAGTTTCGGTGAGTTAGAAGGATCTGGACCTGAGGAAAACTCACATTCTGTTTGTACAGTTTCTCATGCTGAAATGTTCTATAAAGAGTATCAAGAATTATTAGCAAAAGGGAGTGGTACGATTGCGGTAGGTGCGGCACCTGGTGCAAGTTGTTTTGGTCCTGCTTATGAATTTGCATTTATTATTGATACGGATTTGCGTAAGCGTAAAATACGTGACAAGTTTAATATTCAGTTCGTTTCTTCTGAGCCATACATTGGTCATCTTGGTTTAGGTGGTGTGGGCGATTCTAAAGGCATGCTGGAATCAGCTATGCGTGCGCGTCATATCCCATGGATTATCAATGCGAAAACAACCAAAATCGATCCAGGCGTATTACATGTTGAAGAATATAATGAATATGGTGATTTAGCAAAGACACATGAAGTAAAAGCGGATTTGACAATGATGTTGCCTGCGTTCTTTGGTGTTGATGTGGTAACAAAAGTAGAGGGGTTATGTAATCCTCGTGGTTTTGTTTTTGTTGATGAGCATCAGCGTAACCCAACGTATAAGAATATTTATTCTGCGGGTGTTTGTATTGCGATACCACCTGTTGAAACAACACCTGTTGCAACGGGTACGCCGAAGACAGGTTATATGATTGAGTCAATGGTGACCGCAATTGTTCATAATATTGAAAATGAGCTAAAAGGTAAAGAGCCTAGCTATGAAGGCACATGGGCAACGATTTGTTTGGCTGATATGGGGAATACAGGGGCTGCTTTTGTTGCTATCCCACAGATTCCACCAAGAAACCTTGCATGGTTTAAAGAAGGTAAATGGGTACACTATGCAAAAATTGCTTTTGAAAAGTACTTTATTCGTAAAATGAAGCAGGGTTCATCTGAGCCATTTTATGAAAAAAGCATGTTGAAGTTGATGGGTATTACGCGCTTGAAATAAGCGTAATAGCATTAATTAAGCTTATTGTTAATAATCCACTGTTCTCATCAGGAGAGCAGTGGTTTTTTTTATGAAATGCTTTTAATTAAAAATAAATAATTTATTGACGTGATGAATTCTTTATCTGTTATGGTCTATTAACGTAAGATGACATGGTGTATGGGTTGAGGAGGACACCTATGTTAAAAAAAATAGCACCATCTGTACAATTATCATGTTTAACTTGTGAAGCGCGCAAATTTGCGTGGTTTCAATCAGGTACGGATGATCAGCTACGCGTTCGGCAAAGCTTGCGCACTGGGCAGTATAAATTAGCTGCGAATAACTATTTGTTTATGGAAGGTGATCAGCATCATACTTCTTATACCTTAAAACAAGGTTGGGCTATTTGTTATAAGCAATTGAAAGATGGACGGCGGCAGATTGTGCATATTGCTTTGCCAGGTGATTTTTTGGGGTATAAAACCGATCCTAATGCACCGATTGATTATTCGGTAAAAGCGGTTTCTGAGTGTATGTTATGTTCTTTTTCTGAGAAAAATATTAATCAGTTATTACTCACAGATGTTGATTTAATTCATCGTCTCATTGCTATTCAAACGAAGCAGAGTAAGGTGTGCCGAGCAAAATTATCCTATGTTGGTCAATCACAAGCAAAGAATAAGATTGCTTCTTTTTTACTAGATTTGGTGACACGTTTACAACGGCGTGGCGTGGATGTGACCTCTAATGTGCATCTTCCATTGTCACGTATTGATATTGCAGATGCGATTGGGGTGACTCCTGTGCATTTAGGGCGTGTGAGTGTTGAGTTGAGCCAGCAAGGAATTGTTGAGTGTCGCTATAATATATTGCGTGTGAAAGATTTTGAGGCGTTGAAGCATTTAGCAGATTGTTGTTAGTTTTATAGTTTAATTAAGGGCAACCACAAGGAATTGCCCTTACAAGCAATTTAGGATGCTTATTTAGTTTCTTCTTTCTTAGGTTCTTCTGTCGTTTCTTCTTTTTTAGGTGCTGCTTCATCAGATGCTTTGCTGATCATATAGTCAACTGTGGCTTTTATTGCATCATCAGATAGATCAGCTCTACCGCCTTTAGGTGGCATCGCACCTTTGCCTTTTAGAGCGGTTGTATAAAGAGCTTCTTTTCCTAACGCAATACGAGGTGCCCATGCTGCTTTATCACCTAGTTTTGGGGCATTGGCTACGCCTGTATCGTGGCAGACAAAGCAGGCTGCTTTATAGGTTTTTTCGCCTTCATTTGCTGCATCGTCAGCCTTTGCAACCATTGAAAATGACATAAAGACTGAAAGTATTGAGAGGCTAAGTAGTTTTACATGGGTCATAGAGATATCTCTTTTTTAATAATAGTATGAATTTGGGCGAGATTATTAGTTGAAAAGTACTTTTTATTCAAATTAAAAAAATTAATGAATATATTTATATAATTTATAAATATATATTTTTAATACGTTTAGGATTTTTATTATGCATAAAAAAAGGACCGTATTGTTAACAATACGATCCTTTTTATTTGAGCTTTTTTTATGAAACTTTATTTGATCTTAGTTTCTGCCGTGTCACTCTCACCTTTGTTGTCTTTCCATGTCAGTTTGATTGGCATGTCTTTAGTGCCTTTGCTAAAGCGAAAGCTGAAGTAAGGGTTCTTTGAAATTGAACCACCCCAGTCACCTGTTAAGATGGTTTTTCCGTCTGCTTCCACCACGACTTCTTCAATATAGTGTGCAGGAATGATTTCTCCTGTTTCTTTATCTTTAGCAAGACCTGTAGCCATTGGATGAGTGATGATGGCTTTTATTTCAGCGTGATCGCCTTTCATTTTGGCGCGTAATCGAATAGTACCCATTGTTTTTTTTCCTGATAAAATAGGTGGTAATCCTATTGAATAATGATAATAAATATTTCTAGCATTTGTTATTGGATGCTGTTGTTATGCACAACCGCCTTTTGTTACTTTGACGTGTACTTTTTGCGTGTAAACCTTGTCACCTGCAGTGATAACTGCAACCACATCAGAAGGCTTGCCTATTTTGCAGCGTAATTTGATGTTTGAATCAAGCCCTTCAGAAAAAGTGAACTGTCCCGCTAAAGGTGTTGGATTGTTGATAACGACCAAAGCAATTTTTGTTGTACCTTCAATACCTGAGATGACTTCGATGGGTACAACTGCACCATTTTCAGCTAATTCAGGCGCTTTAATTTCAATTTTGTCACTTTCTTCAGCTTTAGCTTCGCCCAATAAGGCTTTCATTGCTTCTTCAGCGTCTTTAGAGCTAAAGATGTCACGTGATAACGCAGCACTTGCGTTTGGTAAGATGAAATGTGAAACAAGTAGAAGGTTGCTTGCAATAGCCCCTTTGATAAACGTTCTACGTTGCATAATGATAATTCCTCAATAGTTGTTTTTAGTGTGTTGCGTTGTGGGGCATATATGGTTTTATATACGCCCCGCTTATTTTAATTAGTGTTATTCTTCAGATGGTTTTGCTGCATAGTAATCAGCAAGTTCTTCTATTTCTTTCTCAGTAAGCTGTCCTGCGACGAAGCGCATGCGTTGATAATGATCATTTTCTCGGTCACTGTCTTTAAAAGCGGTCATTAAATCAACAAAATGCTCTCTTTTTTGCCCTGTTAATGCAGGTGCTTCATAACCATAGCCTTGACCTTCCTTGCCATGACAAACATTACAAGGGAGTAAGAGACGTTTCATATCGCCTTCTGTAACCAATGCGGGAGGTTTTTTTCCTCCCGATTGACTAGGCTCTGGTTTTTGCTCTGCATACCAAGCGGCAATATCAGCAGTTTCGGTCATAGACAATTTTTTTGCCTTTTTTGCCATTGTTTTCTCTTCACGTATGCCTTCTTTATAGTCAAACATTTGTTTTACGTGATAAGCAGCAGGTTGTCCTGCAATGCTGGGAGTATCATCTTCATCGCTGATCCCCGTATCCCCATGACATTTTTTACACTTATGTACTTTGGCTAACTTCTCACCATTTTTGGCATCACCTTTAGCAATAAGTTCAATGGTGGCAAAATTCCAGATAAAACGAGCTTCTTTTTCTGCCTCTGGTGCTTTTCCCTCAGTTTTTGTAGTAGGTTCTTCTACTGCTTTTTCCGATGCAATAGCAGGTGCAGTGAGCAGACCGCTAATGAGTAACGTTAGGGTCACTAGTGAGAGGTGTTTGAGTTGTTTAACCTGTTTCATGTTAGTGCGCCTCTGGTTTGTTATAGCGATCGACATTAAGCTTTTTAGGGTCAAAGGCGTGTTCGTCAACAATCATTTCTATATTAGGTACAATGAGTTTGTCTTTACCCATCAACTCATTAGCGAGTATTTGTGAGAATGAACGGTAATGCAAAATGACTTTTGTATTCACGGTTTTAGTGCCTTTAGGAACGTTAAAGCTATAGCTGCTGGTTTTGTAGCCTCTTGGTGGAATGGTATTGACGTTAGTAAAGTGGGTTATTTCCCATGGATAATGGGTATGTTTGCCATCCTTATCCACGGCATGAGCATTAAATACAACCGTTTCAGCAGGTAGGTTATTACCTTCATCTAAGGTACCTGAACGGAATAATTCTTTGCCTTTGTCGTCGGTAACAATGACTTCTAGCCATATTTCACGTACTTCAGTCAAACTTGTAGGTAGGTTGTGTCCTGCGCGCTTATTGGTTACCTTGACATCAAGTTGATGTAATATATCGGTTTTTTGTTTTAAATTGACTTCCATTGTTGCAACACCACGTAGGCGTTTAACGGCTGCGTCGTAGTTACTGTTGGAGCCAACATCTTCGGCTTTATCACCTTTTTTAGCTTTGTTCAGTGCATCCGTAACGATAGCATTGCCACCCACAAAACCATGTTTATGAATAACCTTACGCATTTTTCCGCCTAAGCCTGCGAAGCCTTCTGTTTCAGCTTCAAGAAGCTCTGTTGGACGTTTTAGGGTATCGGCTACTTTTTCAGCGACTTCAACAGGAACCATATGGCAATCTTGGCACTGGATACCGTTTTGTGCATAGATTGAATATTTCCATTCGTCATAAGTCCGTTCAACAGGGAAGTTATTCACAGGATGGAAGATGTTATGACAGTTGCCACAAAACTTTGATGAATCATGATGTTCTGAATATTCTGTTTCATGATAAGGCGATTTGGCATCTTTGAGGTTGGCGCGTTTAATTTTGCCAGGTGAGGTAATAAAAGAAGCATTACCATGTTCAAGAGTGGCAGTTGAATTGATATTTGTGCCAGAGATGGTATGACAAACATCACAAGAAACGCCCATTGCAGCAACACCTGGTGCGCTAAAACTGCCATGTAAACCGTCATCGGGATTAAATTTGATCGTGCCTGTTGCTGTACCAATGGGGCTATGACAGCTAGCACAGTGATTACTCATATTAAAGCCAAAACCGTCTTTGCCTTTTTCTCTTGCCTTTTTCTCACCAATTGCCCACAGTGCTTGAAACACAGGATCTTTAAAGGAATTGGAGTGCATAGAACCATTCCAGCCTTTATATTGTTCGGTATGGCATTGACCACAAACGCGAGGGTCTGTCCAGTCATCGACTTTTACGTGTTTGTTACCATCAATCGTCATGTAAGAGGGTTTGAATTGGCGGTTATCGCTGTCTTTAGTGGATTTATCTTCGGTCTTGTTAGTGGTCGATTCTTCTGTTGCAGAGGCTTCGGTTTGCTTTTTTGCAATACCAATTAATGGTAGCAGCAAGGCAATGGTTGCCAATGTGAAAACAGAACGTTTAAGTCTACTGTTCATACCTTCGTCCTAGAAATAGATAAAATAAAGTGTGTTGCGACTTCTTGGGTTTACTGCAAGGAAAATAGTATGTTATTGCCCATTAGAGATTCCTCCCTAGAAGAATGCTGTCTAAAGTATAGTCTATCAGGAAAAGAAATGATAGAGATCAATAAATGTTGTTTTTTGGTGATTTTTTATTCTTTTTTGCTGTTTTATTAGGCATAAAAAAGTCCATTATCATTCAATGGACTTTTTAGTTTTTTTGCTCAGCAAGTGCAAGTGGGAGACATTGCGCAATGATGAGTGTGCTAGCTTGCTGTTACTGAGGCTTTAATTTTATGAATGGCTGCATTTTCAAGTTGACGAATCCGTTCAGCAGAAACCTTGTATTTAGCGGCCAGCGTTTGTAAGGTTGCTTTTTTATCGCATAACCAACGGCTAGCAATAATGTATTTACTGCGTTCATCAAGGGTGGCGAGTGCTGTTTGTAGGTGGGATAGGGTATGCTCATCCCAATCTTGGCGCTCTAATGTTTCCGCAGGATCTACTGCTGTGGTATTGGTTAGATATTGGCTAGGAGAATAGCTGCTATCATCATCATGACCTACTGGTAGGTCAAATGAAATGTCAGTGCCATTCATTCGCTTTTCCATTTCTAGTACGTCTTTACTGGTAACGCCTAAGTCTGCGGCAACTTCTTGGACTTGTTGATGGTTAAACCACCCTAAACGCTTTTTTGAGCTACGCAGGTTAAAAAATAACTTACGTTGCGCTTTTGTGGTGGCAACTTTTACGATTTTCCAGTTGCGTAATATGTATTCGTGTATTTCGGCACGAATCCAATGGATAGCAAAGGAAATAAGCCGTACGTTCATCGTTGGATCAAAGCGTTTAACTGCTTTCATAAGACCTACATTGCCTTCTTGGATTAAATCACCTAGTGGTAGACCATAGCCGTTATAAC
>DRMA01000159.1 GCA_011375245.1 Thiothrix sp.
ACAAGGGGTAGCAACAATAACAGATACAGTAACATTGACGGTTGGTGGTAATGCATTGCGTGTTGTATTAGGCACTGATAATAAGTTAAGTAAATCAGGTGTAAACTACAACCAAACATTTGTTGTAATGGTGACCGATAGTGCAGGTAACCCAATAAAAGATCAAAACGTGAATGTTGCTATTGTACCGACTCATTATTATAAAGGTAAGATGATAGTTAGTGGAGAGTCATGGTATCCCGCTACTGAAGTTATTCCAGTTACTGATCCTATTACTTATAATGGGAAACATAAATGTGAAACGGAGGATTTGAATAACAATGGACAGCTTGATTTGGGTGAAGATACTGATGATGATGATAAACTAGAACCTACTCATGATGCATCTGTAGCTGCTGTTGATGCGTCAGGAAAGACAGGCGATGATGGAACATTGCTGGTTACGGTAAGCTATCCTCAAAGTAGAGCTTTATGGAGTCGGCAAGAACTTGTTGTTAGAACGTCTTCTAATGGTACAGATTACGAAGAAAAAACGGCCTTTGATTTAAATATTTTAGCGTCCGATGTTTCTGATAAAACAGTCGCTCCCCCTAATGTAACGAGTCCTTATGGGATAAAAGCGGATTGTAGTATTGCTGATTAGTTATGAGTTAGTCTTAATAATGCCTTGATTGAGATATGCAGCCAATGTTGTGTACAATGTTGGCTACTTTTATACCTCACATTATTTTTATTTTATTGGATTTTAAATGAGTCATCACAAAATTACCAAAGCAGTACTCCCCGTTGCAGGTTTAGGCACAAGAATGCTCCCAGCAACTAAAGCTATCCCTAAAGAAATGCTCCCCGTTGTCGATAAACCATTAATTCAACATATTGTTAATGAATGTGTTGCAGCAGGTATCACTGAAATTGTTTTAGTGACACATTCTAGTAAAAATGCCATTGAAAACCATTTTGATACCAGTTATGAATTAGAGTCAACTTTAGAAAAACGGGTGAAAAGACAATTGCTTGATGAGGTTCGTTCAATTGTACCAAAACATGTGACGATTATGCATGTACGTCAAGGTGTTGCTAAAGGGCTGGGTCATGCCGTGTTATGTGCATTGCCTGTTATTGGTCAAGAGCCATTTGCTGTCTTGTTGCCTGATGTGCTAATTGATGAGGTTGATAGTGATTTAAGCAAAGATAATCTTGCAAGTATGATTAAGCTGTTTGATGAAACCGCTGAAAGCCAAATTATGGTTGAAGGAGTGCCAATGGAGAGCGTGAGTAATTATGGTGTGGTTGATATTAAGGGGATTGAACTAGGTGAGGGGGAAGTGTGTAAGATTGATGCTGTTGTTGAAAAACCTCCCCTTGATGAGGCACCATCCAATCTTGCAATTGTAGGACGTTATGTACTGTCTGCGCGTATCTGGGATTTTTTGAAAATGACACCACCTGGAGCGGGTGATGAAATACAGCTAACGGATGCCATTGATATGTTGATTAAAGAAGAAACGGTTAATGCCTTTAATATCACGGGAAGAAGTCATGATTGTGGTTCTAAGTTAGGTTATATGCAGGCAAATGTTGTTTATGGTTTACGCCATGAGGAAATAGGTGAGGCATTTAAAGATTACTTAACAACGTTAGGTTAAGTAATTTAAGTATTTAGCAAAATAAAGAGAAAAAAATGTAAAAAATACTGGCGTAGTGAGGTAAATTTCATTATCCTACGCGTCTTCGGAGAGGTGGCAGAGTGGTCGAATGCACCGGTCTTGAAAACCGGCGTCGGGTTAAACCGACCCAGGGTTCGAATCCCTGCCTCTCCGCCATTCTTTTTTGCTATAAAATCTTAGCTTTATTTCCCCAAGATAATCGTAACCTCTTCTTCCCTTTAATCGCTTGAATTTTATTATGTAAGATATGTCTAGTTACATATTGGTATGATTGTTTAGTGATTATTAATATTCTATGTTCTGGAAATTTTATGAATATCACATTATCTATAGTAAAAATAACATTAATTGCTTTTATCACTACAGGACTAATAACGATGAGTGCTTGTAATTCAGAAAATGCAGGTAATAGCATTGCTATTTCACTTAGTGCTGAGCCAAGTTATAAAGTAAAAGAAGCTGTTTTTGTCACAATTAGTGTGACTAATAATACACATAATAATATCAAGTTTCTCAAATGGGGAACTCCTTTTGAATCTATGCCAACAAGAGATATGTTTAGCGTTAAAAAAGAAGATAATCAAATGCTTCCTTATCAGGGACGAATGATAAAAAGAGGTAAGCCAGAGGCAAGTGATTATATCAGTATACAAGCAGGACAAACGCTAAAGCAGAGCATAGATATTAGTAAAGCCTATGGTATTAATGAATCTGGAACTTATCACGTACAGTATAAAGAGAGCTATCCTGTATTAGAAGGTAGTGCGTCAAATGGGTTGTTAACGTTACCTCCAACAAATAGTGTTTCATTTCAATTAGTTGAGTAGTAACGTAATATGGTTTAATTAGTTTTTATGCTATGTTTGGCTAAGGGGGATGGAATTGTTTTTTTGATAAACGATTCCATTAGTTAGACAGAGTACTTTGGTAGTGCAGAATTGATAGCAAAGGTTTTTTCTTAGGAAGAATGAATATGTTATTAATCTATTTTAAGTGTTAGGGCTTTTATAAAATGAATAATAAATTACAAAAAATAGTTTTAGTTTTTATATTGGGATTTATGCAAATTGTTGGTGTGAGTTATGCTAATAAAGAGAGTTATGTTGTTTCAGGGCTAGAGGTGAAACTATCTATGCCTCAAGGTGAGTATTTCGCTGCTGATGCTTTGATGCTTAATTTTACGCTAACAAATATAACGAGTGAACCTGTTACTTTTCTTAAATGGGAAACACCCTTAGAAAATGATTTTACAGGTGATATGTTTGCTGTCCATCTTGAAGGACAAAAGATTCGATATATTGGGAAGTTAGTAAAACGGGCTGCTCCACAAGAGAATGATTTTATTACGCTTGCAGCAGGAGAAAGTATTTCGGGTGTAATTGATCTTGCTGATGGATATGCAATAGAGAATGAGGGAAATTACACGCTTGCTTTTAATAAGCATTTGCAAATTGTTGATAATCTCGCGACAAAAAATTCATCGAAGCTTAACCTTAAGTTGGCTCCAGCGAATTCATCAGCGGTTGGTTTTATGCTAAACGAAGGGCGGTATATGAAGCAACGAGCAAAGCAAGCTAACTTCTCATCATGTGATGCAAGTCAGCAAAGTGTATTGAATAATGCACATGCTGCAGCGATTGTAATTGCAGAAGAGTCTCTTAATAGTTTAAATAATACAGCGACGAGTGAGCAAGCAACGGCTGAGCGTTATACAACGTGGTTTGGTAGTCATACAAGCTCACGTTATAGTACAGTTACTAGTCATTTTACGAAGATTCATGATGCGTTGGCTAACCAGCAAGTGACATTGCATTGTGATTGTACTGATAGTTTCTTTGCCTATGTATTTATTGGCGATGAGTACAATATTCATTTATGTAACGCATTTTGGAATGCTGCTTTGAAGGGAACAGATTCGCAGGCGGGTACACTTATCCATGAAACATCTCATTTTACCGTTGTTGCTGCTACAGATGATCATGTTTATGGTCAAAATGAAGCAAAAATATTAGCAATTAACAATCCAAATAATGCTATTGATAATGCAGATAGCCATGAGTATTTTGCTGAAAATACACCCGCATTGCTAATGGAGGATGGTGATGGTAGTAGCGATGATAATAGTGATGGTAGTACTAGCAATAATAGCGATGATGGTACTAGCTCAGCAAGTGGTGGTGGATCTTTTGATCAATATCTACTTTATTTTTTGATGCTTTTAGGCATATCCAAAATAAGCAGGAAATATTGGCTTAAATAATTGCATTGACATTTTTTAAACCATCACACATAGTCAATAAAGTAGCTAGATAGACTGGTTGCCTTTTCAATAATCAGTAAGGAGTTTACTGACATGTCGCAACAAAAAAATTTTTCTTCTTCGTTGAAGGGGAAGCAGTATGATTTTCTCGTTTTTATTGGTCGATTTCAGCCTTTTCATCTAGGTCATCAATCTGTTATTTGTGCTGCTTTGCAACAGGCAGATCGCGTTATTATTTTGGTGGGGTCAAGCCGTCAACCACGCTCACTACGTAATCCGTGGACATTTTCGGAGCGTAAACAATTTATTAAGGCCTCTTTTACAGAGGATGATAGCCAACGTATTTCGATTGCACCTTTGCTTGATACTTATAATGACCTGAGTTGGGTGCGTTTAGTGCAGCAAACGGTTGAAGGTATTGTTTGCCAGTATCCGATTACATTGGGTGAAAAGCCACGAATTGGTTTAATTGGGCATAATAAAGACCATAGCTCCTATTATTTATCTCTGTTTCCACAATGGAAAGGGATCAATGTTGACTCCTATCAGCAGCTTGCTGCCACGCCTATGCGTGATTTTTATTTTTCCAAGGCTAAAGTACCCGAGGGATTGCCAACAACAACGGCTACTGCTTTAGAGAAAAACCTCGTATCTGATGAATATCAGCATTTAAGCAATGAATATCGTTTTACTCAACGCGACAGAAAATCATGGGAAGTTGCACCTTATCCGCCTACTTTTGTGACTGTTGATGCGGTCGTTGTACAATCAGGTCATATTTTACTTGTGGAGCGTAAAGCGAGACCGGGCAAAGGCTTATTAGCATTACCAGGTGGTTTTGTTGATCAGAATGAAACGCTCAAAAACGCAGTGATTCGTGAGTTACGTGAAGAAACACGTATCAAAGTGCCTGCCCCTGTGTTGTTAGGTAGCATAAGCAAACAAGAGGTGTTTGATAATCCCAATCGTTCTTTACGTGGTAGAACGATTACCCATGCGTATTTATTTGCGTTAAAGGATGATTTTAGAGGCTTACCCAAAGTAAAAGGGGGGGATGATGCTAAACACGCCTTTTGGTTGCCTTTAGCAAAGATTGACCCTGAAAAACTTTTTGAAGATCATTTCCATATTATAGAAGCGATGATTAGTTAAATTTACCCATGTTGATGGATAGACCATCAGATTTTCAACCGAACGCGGAGGATTTCCAATGTTCAACAATATTATTCTAAATACCGATAGTTATAAATCGAGTCACTATTTACAGTACCCACCAAGTAGTGAATATGTTTCATCATATATTGAAGCACGAGGCGGAGAATTTCCTGAACACGTCTTTTTCGGTTTGCAAATATTTATTAAAACGTATTTATTACGTCCTATTACTCAGCAGGATATAGATGAAGCTGAGGCCATTATTACGGCACATGGTGAACCGTTTAATCGTTCGGGGTGGCAATATATTCTCGATACTTACGAGGGTAAATTACCTGTAGAAATAGCGGCACTACCTGAAGGAAAAGTTATACCTACAGGTACAGCATTAGTGCAGTTAGTGAATACAGACCCTCACTTGGTTTGGTTAACTTCCTACCTTGAAACTGCATTATTGCGTGCTATTTGGTATCCAACGACAGTAGCAACGATCTCATGGCGCATTAAACAAGCTATTCGCCAAGCACTCGTGACGAGTAGTGAGCAAGTAGAAGAACAGTTACCCTTTAAGTTGCATGATTTTGGTGCAAGAGGTGTGTCATCAATGGAGTCTGCGGCTATTGGTGGTTTGGCACATTTGGTTAACTTTAAGGGAACGGATACATTGTCTGCTATTCTTACTGCGAGGCGTTATTATGCTGAAGAAATGGCAGGGTTTTCTATTCCAGCCGCAGAGCATTCCACCATTACCTCTTGGGGGAAAGTACATGAGGTCGATGCTTATAAAAATATGCTACAACAGTTTGCTAAGCCAAATAGTTTAGTCGCTGTTGTTTCTGATTCCTATGATATTTACCATGCAGTGACTGAAATTTGGGGTAAGCAACTCAAGCAAGATGTTATTGATAGTGGTGCAACGTTGATTATTCGTCCTGATTCAGGTGATCCAAAAACGGTTGTTTTAGAGGTTTTAGACCGTTTGTGGGATACCTTTGGTGGCAAGATAAATGCTAAAGGTTATAAAGTATTAGCAGATTGTGTGCGTGTTATCCAAGGTGATGGGGTTAATGAGCAATCTATTCGTGACATCCTTGATGGAACATTAGCGGCGGGCTTTTCTGCCGATAATATTGCCTTTGGTATGGGAGGGGCGTTATTACAACAAGCTGATCGAGATACGTTAAGTTTTGCGATGAAAGCATCTGCTATATCAACACAAGGGCATTGGATGGATGTGTTTAAGGATCCTATCACTGATAAGGGGAAGCGTTCTAAGAAAGGTCGTTTGGCAGTGATTGAAACGGATCAAGGTATTAAAACGATTCGTTATGAGCAGCTAAAAGAGCAGATGAATTTATTGCAGCCTGTTTATCGTAATGGGGTGTTATTACGAGAGTATACCTTGCAGCAAGTTCGTGAATTATCCGATGGCTGATTTGCTTAGTATTAAGTCAGTCATGTGTGTTGTTTCTTAATCAGAAATATATTTGAGCGCAGCGAGTTCCTGACTAGCTGGAACAAAAAGTGTGGACATAATTATTTGAACATCTGTATAAGGTTGTAAAAAATGGTTTATTCTGCGTGGTAATGACTCATAAAAATAGCAATGCCATGCAGAAATAGGTATTATTCCCGCCCATGGTACAAGGCTGATATGTAATTATTCAGGAAAATAATAGATGAAACATTTCGTACTTATTTTAAGTTTATTTTTTATGTCTTTTGCTGGCTGTTATGCAGAAGTAGAGAAGAAGGCAGAGGCAAAACCTACAGGAGTTAAAATGTCTACAAATCCGCACGTCAAAATAGAAACAACCATGGGGGATATTACGCTTGAGCTGGATGCTAAAAATGCACCTATTTCAACGGAAAATTTTTTATCCTATGTGAAAGAGGGCTTTTATGATGGTACGATTTTCCATCGTATTATTCCTAATTTTATGGTGCAGGGGGGGGGGATGAACCCTGATATGTCAGAAAAGAAAACCAAGGCAACGATCAAAAACGAAGCAAATAATGGTTTGTTAAATGATCGTGGTACTGTTGCAATGGCACGCACTAATGAGCCTCACTCTGCTTCGTCACAGTTTTTTATTAATATAAAAGATAATGCTTTCCTTAACTTTAAAAGCGAAGATATGCAAGGTTGGGGTTATGCTGTTTTTGGTAAAGTAATAGAAGGCATGGATATTGTTGATAAAATTGTAGCAATGGATCGAGGGAATATGGGCTTCCATCAAGATGTGCCTAAAGAATCCATTATTATGAATAAAGTTAGTATTATTGAATAGCTTTCGCTTGTTTTTTGATAAGCCTCATTGTTGTTTTAATGAGGTTAACCTATAGTAAGTATTTTCTTACCGTTTATTACTTAATACTATGCTTTTATTCATCAATAAAGCTATTCTCATCGACATGGTTAAATACGTCACAAGTCGAGTAGCCTGTGAACAATTAGGTTTGCACGCCAATACATTGAGAAAATACGCCGATGAAGGAAGCATC
>DRMA01000160.1 GCA_011375245.1 Thiothrix sp.
GCCATCCAATGATTCAACGCATTAGTGATGAAACCGATGAAACACAATTCAGCGATTGGAGTAGTATTATTTTTGATCAAGCGGTATTAGCCGAAGGTGGACAACTCGAAGATCCGTCTGGCTTTGTGAACAAGCTAAATACAATGATGTTATCACTCGCTAAATAATAAGCGAGTTGTAGGGGCAATCCCTTGTGGTTGCCCTTCTCTGCGATATGCAGCAGTAACAATTATCATGGATACTGGGCAACCACAAGGGATTGCCCCTACGACTCCCTAACTACTTTCTAATGACATCATCCTCTTCTCCCTCACTTTCTTTCTGGCAAACTGTCCGCTCTTCATCAATCGCAGCCATGCCCAAGGTACAAGTCGGTCACACGACCCACAAAACCCAAGGCACAGGATGCAGTGTTATCCTTTTTGAAAATGATGTTGTCTGCGGTGTCGATTGTCGTGGCGGCGCGCCAGCCTCACATGAAATCCAATTGCTTGACCCTAATAATCTTGTTAATCACATTCAAGCCATTGTCCTAACAGGCGGTAGCGCTATCGGTTTGCGTTGTGTCGAAGGCGTGGTTCGTTATCTCTTAGAACAAAATCGTGGCTTTCCCACTCATGCAGGTGTTGTACCCATAGTTCCTGCTGCCGCTATTTTCGATCTCGCATCAGGAAAAAGCAATATTACCCCTAGTGCTGATGATGGCTATGCAGCTTGCCTCAATGCTGAACAATCCCAACCCACAAATAAAGACACACATTCAGGCAATATAGGCGCAGGTTCAGGCGCTGTTATTGGTAAACTCGCAGGCTACGATCATGCCATGAGTGGTGGCATGGGTAGTGTTTCATTGACCTGTGATGATGGTTTGCAGGTTGCTGTACTGATCGTTGTCAATGCCTTAGGTGATATCTATAACCCGTGGGATGGTCAAATAGTTGCAGGCGCACGAACTAATGATAATCAGCCCTTAGAAACCAGCCGTCTACTACGCGAAAAAGGCATGAGCGATATTCGCTTTGGTAATACCACCCTTGCTGTTGTGACGACTAATGCCAAGCTGTCAAAAACAGAAGCAACTCAAGTGGCAAGGATGGCACAAGCGGGTATTTGCAAAACCATTTCCCCCAGCCATACGCCTTATGATGGCGATACTATTTTTGCCGTTTCAACTGGCGAATTCCAAACTGATCTTATTCGTGTTGGCACTATTGCTGCTGACCTTGTTGCCGCAGCCATCCTTGACAGTGTGCTTGCTGCGGATGCCTCAGTAACCATACCCTCAGCCAGTAGTATCAATTGGCCTGCGGTTAACATCTTACGCGACTAATATCATGTCTACCCGCCCTGCTTTGTTTCTGCATTCGTTTTCTCCCACCAACCTTTCTGATACCTTATTCGCGTCCGCCTTACAAGGCTTGTCACAACGTGCGCTCCTACTCGCAGGGGCAAATGACGTAGTTTGTTGTGATACAGTGCCTGATACCGATTACCTTAGTTATCTGGCTGAGTTTGATATTGCGCCACAACACATTGTTGTTCCCAAAGAAAAAGTAGCCAGTAGCCTTGCAGAACGCCTATTATCTGATCCTGTCCTCCTGCAAAAACTTGCTAAAGAAAATAGATGCATTGAACCCTATATGGCAACTGCAATAGAATGGCAAGTTGCTGATAAACTCGGTTATGCGATTAATGGTACAAAACCCGATTACCTTGCCTACTTAAATCAAAAAACCTCACTCAATACCCTTCTTGCTGAAAGCAATCTACCCTATCTTCCCAGCATAAGCTGTTACAGTAATAACCTAAAAACAACCGCACTACACGCCTACAAACGCTATGGCAAACTGGTTATTCGTGCCTCCTTAGGTTTAGGCAGTAAGAACGTTTGGTTAGTACATGATGAAAATGACATTAAACAGATTCACGCTATCATTGTTGCTGCTGGTTATCCAGATGATCGGCGCTATGTGATCACACCTTTTATTGCCAATACCTTATCATTCAATGCCCAGTTTTTATTGCACCCAACTACCATCGAATTTCTTGGTATTTCACAACAACACATTGATACGAATTTACATTATACGGGAAATATTAAACCTGCCTCCCCCATTCCCTTACAAGAGAAAATCGTTATACAAATAAACCCATTAGCCCACTATTTACAACAACAGGGCTATCTTGGCTATTTGGGTATTGATCTCATTGTTAGCGAAAAAGAAGTCTTTATTATTGAAATAAACCCCAGAATTAATACCTCAACTTTCACCCTAGTGGGAGTAAAACGTATTATGGGTTCATTAGATAACACCTGCTTTGCCAGCGCCAGTCTCACTATTCCTCAGCATTTAAACACATTTCATCGCTTTGAAACGTGTTTACAAACCTTCTTATTAAGACCAAACAGCAAACAAGGTATTCTGCCTATTATGAGTCCAATAGCACATAAAAATATTGATATCATTGCTATTGCACCAAGCCGTATTGAAATCCGTGCCCTATTAAGGCATGTCGAACAAATGATGCTCATTTGATTAGAGAGTTTTGTAGTCGTGATGTAGCTTGCGGAATCAAGGGAGAGATATAATACCTTCATTCCGCAAACACCTTATAAGTTATTCCTCTTTTGCTTTCAAACAAAAACCTTCAATATCTACTGCATGTCGATGAGTAGAATAACTATTAATAATCGTACGTTCATAACCAACAATACGAATATTATAACCACAAGATTCCATGCCTACGGTATCAAGTTTCCACTTACCGATTCATTTAAGTTAACAAATGTTAACTGTAGCATCCTAACTATCTAGGATGGGGGAATCTCCCAAAGATGTTAATAAATACTTCATCAACACCGCGGACTCCTTACAGAATCCAGTTTAGTCAAATAACCACCCTTGGTTCTCGGCTATGATTATTTAACTTCGAAGAATTATAAATGATTACATCAACTATTAAAA
>DRMA01000161.1 GCA_011375245.1 Thiothrix sp.
AATAAAAAAGGCTCCGTCATCAACGGAGCCTTTTTTATTGATTTTTGATTAACAGACTTTTAGCCTTTACTCAAAATCTCATACCAACTATTTACTCAACTCTACCATATACGATACAGCATTTTTCACATCACTATCACTCAAGGTTGGGTTACCACCTTTTGCTGGCATTGCAGGCATCTTACTATCACCTTTTAAAGCAGTGTTATATAACGCATCCATACCTTTAGCAATCCTTGCTTTCCATGCTGCTTTATCGCCAGGCTTTGGTGCATTGGCAACCGCCAGATCATGACAACTAAAACATATACTCTTATACGTTTTCTCTCCAGCAACAAGGTCAATAGCTGTCTCATTGACAGTAGGTGCGACTGATTTAGCCTCTTCTGCTGCTGGAGCTGGGACTGGTGTAGTAGGCTGAGCTTTTTCTGCTGGAGCAGCTGGGACTGATGTAGCAGGTTGAGCTTTTTCTACTGTTGGAGCAGCGGAGACTGGTGTAGCAGGTTGGGCTTTTTCTGCTGTTGGAGCAGTAGGTTCTACAACAGATTCTGACGCAGGCTTGCTTTCTTCTGTCGCTGGTATAGCTATTTCAGGAGCAGAAGTTGTTTCTACTGGTGCTGACTGACTTTTCTCAACTTTTGGAGCCGCAGGTGCGGCAGGAACTTCTACAGCTGGCATAGCAGCAGCCTTTGGAGCGGTAGGAACTTCCGTTGCTGGCATAGCAGCTGCTTTTGGGGCAGCAGGAGCTATTTCAGCGTTAGGTGCCACAGGGGATAATGGCTCTTTTACTTCCTCAGTTGTCGCTACTGATTTTTCTTCTACCACTGCTGCAGGAGTAGGCGTTGTTTCACTCTTATTAGCCGTTTCCTCCTTAGCAGGAACAGAAGAAGTTGTAACCGCAGGCTTTTCTACAACCTTATCTTGCTTCGTATCTACAGTAACATCAGCAGCTCTAGCTGGAGCATTTTCTTCAACAGCGACCTCAATACCAGCTTGACCCAACATATAAACAATAGCTAACTTTAATTCATTATCATTTAATGATGGGTCTGCACCATTAGGCGGCATACCATTTTTGCCTTTTTTAGCTGAAGCAACCAAACCATCAAGACCTTTCTCAGCGGTCATACGTGTTGTCCAAGCATCTTTACCAGTTGCATCCAATTTTGGCGCATTAGCAACACCAGCAGCATGACAAGCAGCACAGGTTTTTTTAACAATAGCCTCACCAGTGCGGACACCACCAGCAGCAGAACTTTCTTCTTTAATAGCTACTTCACCAACAGGTTCAAGCGCTGTTTTTGTTTCAACACTAACTTCATGTCCAGCAGCTTCAGCACCATGATGCTTAGGCTCAGCAGGGGTCATAAGATAAATAGCACCAACAATCAGCACTAATGCAATTTGTACCCAAAATATCATGGGTAATTTTTCATGAGAACCAGACATTAAATCATCCTCCAAAATGATCATAGTTGTAGAGACAATACGACTCTACAAAACAAACCTATCGTTTTAAAGAATGCAAAAGCAAAAAAACAATAAAGCTTGCTATAAACAATAATTAAAAATAAAAATAAAAATTTTCGTGTAAATTCATCACTTGTTATTTTTTATAAAAAACAACACTTATTCATTACTCAATGATTCTTTTCTCGCAGCTCTTTGTTATATTCAGTTTTACATAAAGAAACAGTAAAATAACAGCCATTAAAAACCACTGAATAGCATAAGCAATATGCTTATCTATTTTTCCATAATAAGGTTGCCATTCCCGTACAAATCCTAAAGGCTGTTCTTTATCAAGCTCTATAACAATAGGCAGCAATGAATACCCCAGTTGTTGCGACAATGTAACAACTGAAATGCTCTGTATGGTGACAGGAAATTTCATTGCCAATTGTGATATATGTGTATTACTCAACACAATAGAACGACTGGGGTTTCTTAGCTGCCCAAAAACAACCAACTTTTTATTAGATACTTGAATATTAGGAATATTATCGCGCGAACCGTTATAAGGTATCCAACCACGGTTAACAAGCACCGCCATTTCGCTATCACTCAAATGCAAAGGTGTAAGCACATGATATCCAGGCTTCCCATTATGAGTGCGATTATCATATAAAAACTGACGCTGGCTATCATAACGCCCTTCAACTTCAACATTATGGTAGGTTTTTGCTAACAAACTTGCAGGTACTTCCTCTTTTAAATAAACATTCAAATTCAATGCTTGTTGTTTTTGCGCTTGATGAATATCATGCTCGATTATACGCTTCTCTTCTGCTCTATCTAGCTGCCAGAATCCCAATGAAATTAACACAACAAAAACAATAAAGGTGGCAATACTTGGAATAAGTGTGGGAGAAAAATACTTGTTATTAAAATATAACATTAACGAATAATTATTAAGAAACGCCAGTAGGTTTAATCCAACCCATCCAGAATGAAAACATTAATACCAAGAACATGATCAACGATAAAACAATGCGTACAGTTAATGCTTTTACCATTCTCTTTGAATCTTGGGCATCTTTCATCATATAAAATAAGGCAGAACCTAAGCTATAGAGGATAAAGATAAAAAAAGTAATAATGACGTATTTCATAATAAATGGGTCAACTAAAATCTAGATCCAGTAAACAAAAATAAACAAACCTAACCATACCACATCAACAAAGTGCCAATACCAAGCCACTGCTTCAAAACCAAAATTGCGTTCTGAATTAAAATGTCCACGTAACACTCGCATCAAAATAACGGTCAACATTAATGTTCCAAGAAATACATGAAAACCATGAAAACCTGTCAGCATAAAGAAGGTACTACCATAAATACCTGACTTTAACGTCAATCCTAATTCCATATAAGCTTCTGCATACTCCGCAGCTTGAAAACCAAGAAAAGTAATCCCTAAGAGAATAGTTGCGATCAATCCGCCAATAAGATTATTACGATGATTATTTTTCAATCCCCAGTGTGCCCATGTAATTGTTGCGCCACTGGTTAGCAGTAATAACGTATTAATCGCTGGCACTTCCCATGCATGGATAATCCCTTTTGGAACAGAAAAGTTTTCGGGTAATGGCATATTGATAAGTGGCCACACTGATTTAAATGCTTCAGGATAAAGTGTGGGAGTAAAGGCATTATTTCCTGCCCCACCTAACCAAGGAACAGCAAAATTCCTGACATAATAAAGCGCACCAAAAAAGGCCGCAAAAAACATCACTTCTGAAAAAATAAACCATCCCATCCCCATACGGAAAGACTGATCAACTTGTAAGTTATAAGTACCTGCCTCACTTTCGTTGACCACTTGCCCCATCCAACCAAAAACCATAAATATGATTATGGCAAAGCCAAGTACCATCATACCAGTGCCCATTCCACTACCGTGCAATGAACTTGCAAAACCACCCAGTAAAGCAGCCATACCAACCGATCCTAAGATTGGCCAGTAGCTACCAGTAGGCACATAATATTGTTCTTGTGACTGCATTTATCTCCTCCTAAATTTCATTGAGTTATAAAGGGCAAAGTAAAGTTAAGACAACATTTTACCTTTATAATCACCCTAAGTTTTTGAGTACACATTAAAATGAATACGCATTAAAAAAGGTAACACTCAATACTAAAAAACATTATGTTTTAGATTTATCTATCTTAAAAAAATTATACGATAAAGTAATGTTATGAATAGATTTATCTAAATCTGGTTCAACAACAAACCTAACTGCCATTACAACAGGTTGCTTAGGTTGAAAAACCTGCTTACTAAAACAAAAGCATTCTAATTTTTTAAAATGCAAAGCTGCCAAACTAGGTGCAATACTTGGCACAGCTTGTCCAATAACAACCTTGTTTGATCTATTTTCTGCCATATATTCAATGGTGTACATTTTTCCAGGTATAACATCCATTTTTTTTGTCTTAGGATAAAAGTTAATTGGAAAACCTGTTGAAATGGCAGCAGTGAAATCAATCATCACATGACGATTTTCATCCACTGCATAATTAACAACTTTACTATAATCAACTTGACTATTACCTAACTGCCCATTCAACCCCGTTACATCACACAAAACGTCATAGAGGGGAATCAGGGCAAAAGCAAAGCCAAACATGCCAATGGGAACCATTAGTAATTTTAACCAAAAATACTTACCAACTGTTCGTTTTTCATCCATTTTATATATTCGTCAAGATGGTAAAGGCATAAATCGAAGCAGCTATCACAGCAACAACAAGTGCTGTCACAATGGTAGATTTATTCGCTTGTTGCTGTTGCTTATTAGAAGCCATAATTAATGCGAACCTGTATGGCTAGACTCAGCAAGAATAAGTTCTCTTGTAGGGGCTTCATCAAAGGTATGTAAAGGCGCAGGTGTTGCAACAGTCCATTCTAGACCTTTTGCCGATTCCCATACACGTGCTTCCTTAACAGGCTTACCATTACGAATAGTATCCACAATAATATATGTTAATAAGAAGAATGAAGCACCAAAAGCAAAACCACCAATACTTGAAATCATATTGAAATCAGAGAACTGAAGTGCATAATCAGGGATTCGACGAGGCATTCCTGCCAAGCCAAGAAAATGCTGCGGAAAGAATAAAACATTAACTGAGATTACAGCCCACCAAAAATGAATTGTTGCCAGCTTCTCATTGAACATACGTCCGCACCATTTAGGCAACCAATAAAATACCGCAGCAATAATAGAGAACAGCGCTCCTGTCACTAACACATAATGGAAGTGAGCCACTACAAAATAAGTATCATGATACTGGATATCAGCAGGCGCTATGCCCAGCATAAGACCTGAAAAACCACCGATAGTAAATAACATAACAAAGGCAATTGCCCACATCATAGGCACTTCAAACGTCATTGAACCACGCCACATAGTCGTTACCCAGTTAAAGACCTTTACTCCAGTAGGCACTGAAATCATAATCGTTGCATACATAAAGTACATCTGCCCCGCAATCGGCATTCCTGTAAGGAACATATGATGCGCCCATACAACAAAAGAAAGTAACGCAATAGAAGCGGTCGCATAAACCATTGAGCTATAACCAAATAATGGTTTACGCGCGAAAGTTGGAATAATCTGCGATACCACACCAAAAGCAGGAAGAATCATGATATAGACTTCAGGATGCCCAAAGAACCAGAAAATATGCTGGAACAAAACAGGATCACCACCACCTGCTGCATCAAAGAAACTGGTACCAAAATTACGATCCATGAGCATCATGGTCACTGCACCTGCGAGTACAGGCATTGCTGCAATCAGTAAGAAAGCGGTAATTAACCATGTCCAAACAAATAAAGGCATATCCATTAAACGCATACCTGGCGCACGCATATTAAGGATAGTAGCAATAATATTAATCGCCCCCATGATGGAAGAGAAACCTAACATGTGAATCGCAAAAATAAAGAAATCCGTACTGTCTGGTGCAAAAGTCGTAGAAAGTGGCGCATAGAATGTCCAACCAAATGCAGGGCCGCCACCTTGCATAAACAGTGTGCTAAGTAACATCGCACCTGCAAAGGGTAAAATCCAAAAACTCCAGTTATTCATTCGAGGCAAAGCCATATCAGGCGCGCCTACCATCAATGGAATCTGCCAATTAGCCAAGCCAACAAAGGCAGGCATGATCGCACCAAAGACCATAATAAGACCATGTAGCGTGGTCATTTGATTAAAAAATTGAGGCTCAACCAGTTGTAACCCAGGCTGAAAAAGCTCAGCACGAATCACCATCGCCATCGCACCACCAACTAGAAGCATTATAAAAGCAAACCATAAATAAAGTGTACCAATATCCTTATGATTTGTTGTCTTTACCCAACGCATTAATCCTTTTTCAGGGCCATGATGGTGATCATCATGACCTGCATGATCATCATGTTTATCAATTTCGGTTTGTATATCCGACGTTGTTGTTGCCATTTCCAGCCTCCTCTATCTTGCCGCTTTAATTGTGGCAGGTTGAACTAAGTCACCCGTATTATTGCCAAACGCATTTCTTTCATAGGTAATAACAGCGGCCATTGCTGCATCATCCAATTGTCCTTTAAATGCTTGCATTGCCGTACCTGCTCTACCATCCATAACCGTCTTAATATGTTCTTTTACATCGCCTGTTACTACTTTGCTACCTGCCATTGCAGGGAACGCACCAGGAACACCTTGACCCGTTACACCATGACAAGCTGCACAAGAAGTACTATAAACCTCTTGTCCTTTCACCATTAACTCATCTTTAGTCCACTCTCTATCTCCAGCCGCTGCTGCTGCTGCTGCAATAGCTTTCTGTTCTTTGATCCAAACGTCATAGTCTTCTTGTGTTTTTGCTTCGACAACAATAGGCATGAAACCATGATCTTTACCACAAAGCTCGGCACATTGACCACGATAAATACCAGGTTTGGTAATGGTTGCCCATGAATCATTAATAAAACCAGGATTGGCATCTTGCTTTACACCCAAATCTCTCACCCACCATGAATGAATAACATCGTTAGAAGTCATTAAAAAACGTATACGCTTATTAATAGGCAAGACTAAACGTTTATCAACATTTAATAGGTAATGATCAATTGATCCACGCTTCTCTGCATCACGAGTCGCCTCACGAGCTCCCTTTGCTAAGTTACTAAAAAAACTAATTTTTTCATCAAGGTATTCATATTGCCATTTCCATTGATACCCTGTGATTTTCACAGTCATCTCCGCTTCATCAGTGTTCTCTAAGTCAATCAACACTCTTGTTGCAGGTACTGCAATCATAATCAAGATAGCAAGCGGCACAAGTGTCCATACTAGCTCAATAGCTGTACTTTCATGAAAATTAGCAGCAACAGCCCCTTTTGACTTGCGATGAAAGATCATCGAGTAAATCATTACACTAAAGACCACAACACCAATGGCAACACAGACCCAAAAAATAGTCATATGTAAACCATATATTTTATTACTGATAGGCGTTACGCCTTCTGGTAAGTTAACGCCAAAGTCAGCATGCGCCATCGAGGGCAAACACACTATCAAAATAAGCATTAACAAAAAAGGCGCTAACTTATAGCGCAACGGTGAATGTATTGAATAACCAGTACTCAACATACTGCCTCCTCTGATATTGAGATCATTGTGGTATTTAACGTTTAAGCATTGCCACAAGTGTTCGACTCCAAGCTGGATTCATTCACATTTGTCATCTAACACATTTGAATCAATAGTTAAAAATCTACAAAACGATCCCACACTTGCCTAAGATAGAAATAGGAATAGAAACAGAAATAAAATCGTTCTATTCAATATTGTAATTACCTTATGAAGTAAGATATTTAACTAGAAGTCTCATAGACCCACCAAATTAAAACTATAGTGAGTTGCTAAGCTTCCTAAGCTGGGCAGTTTACTTTTTGTACTTATCTATAAATCATTATTAGCAGTGTAAAGCACAAAAAACTCGCAAAAAAACTTGCATGACATAAAATCATACAAATATATTTGAAAGCCATTCTCCTAACGATACAAACATGCAGACATCAACTGAATTGAGTCCACTTTATATTTAATTTTTAATCTATTCCTGCATGTAAAAAACTACAAAGTAGCTTAAATTTAGGTTCGCCTCACTTAATAACAAGCATTATAAAATGCTCCACTATATCCCTTGGCCATCAGGCAAATAACACAGTCCTAACGAACCCAATCTTAAAGGCAACCTTCCTAAATCTTCCGCGCAGTCTACAGTTTCAATTTAAAATAGTCCACTAACTAATCCACTTTTATTTATGGTTAATTTTCACTACCAAATAGCTAAAAATACACTCACCCTCCACAAAAAAAATTTAAAAACACATGATAAATAAAATAAAAATACAAGATCAATATCTACAAACAAGATTTCAACGCTATCATCAAATAAAATACTTGCTTAATAAATAACAAAAATTTATCCAACAGATTAAATTTTAAACTTCTAATATAACTATATTAGAATATGGTTAGTAACTTGATCAAAGAGCGGTAATATTGAAAAAATATACTTAATGTGTTATCTAACACACCCATGGCACATGCTACCTCATGTTCCATAGCAAATTTATAGAGTATTGTGTTACCACAGGATTATGATAATAAGCTAACAATCTCTACCAGATAAAAAACAATCATTAAGGATGACATACTATTTCCATGGAACACTCACAGAAATTTCTCTCTTATGTACTTTTACTTGCCCTTCTTTTAGCATTTACTGTTGTCGCACTAGGAGCTTATACACGCCTTTCTGATGCAGGTCTTGGCTGCCCTGACTGGCCTGGATGTTATGGGCATATTGGTGTGCCTGAACAAGTAAAGAGTGACAACTATCAGCGACCTCTAGAAGCTGACAAAGCATGGAAAGAAATGATCCATCGCTATGTTGCAGGAGCCTTGGGGCTACTTATCTTATTTATATTTTTTATTTCTTTCAACAGAAAATATAAGCAATCTCCATTAGTTCCTTCTATATTATTAATAGTTGTTATTTTTCAAGCACTATTGGGTATGTGGACAGTTACTATGCTGCTTAGCCCCGTCATTGTGTCAGCACATCTTATTGGTGGCTTGACGACATTATCACTTATTAACTGGCTTTATTTAAATAACAAAAATAATAGAAGTCATGCTGATTCTTCATCTTCTTCAACGTATACATCTACACTAAAGCTCGCTGCTACAATTGGCTTATTTTTAGTCTGCGCGCAAATTTTCCTAGGTGGCTGGACAAGCACTAATTATGCAGCGCTTGCTTGTGGGACATCATTTCCAACCTGCGCAACACAATGGTGGCCTACAATGGACTTTGCCAATGCATTCACTATTTCCCATACCTCAAATACTAACTATGAATTTGGCATCCTTGAAAACCCAGCACGAACAGCTATCCAAGTAACTCATCGCATAGGTGCTTTAGTACTCAGTATTTACCTCATTTTCTTAGGTACTATATTACTCAAACAACAAGCGCTGCGAAAAACAGCGATTGTTTTATTCGTTATACTCAGTATACAAGTTAGTCTTGGCATCTTAAATGTTGTTTTAGCCTTGCCTTTATCTATTGCTGTTCTTCATAATATTGTTGCTGCCTTTTTACTGTTAACAGTAATAGCAATCAATCACCATCTATACAATAATGCACAGACTGAACTTAAAAACTAATACGTAAAATACTAAATATCATTTAAAAAGCAAGTAACTATATGAACTCATCAAAACGATCTTTTATCATTATTGTCGTCGCATTTATAGCCCCGATTATACTTGGCAGCTTAGTTTATATGAATAAAGAGCGCTTAGGTATGGGAAGTAAAACAGTCAATTATGGCACACTCATCCGTCCTGCAAAACCTACTGAAACACTTGATCTTTTACAAAAAAACAAACCCGCAAATGCAAAAGAAGTTTTACAAGGAAAATGGACATTACTGCAAATTTCTCCTACAAAATGCGATGAACTATGCCAAGAACATTTATTGCTTATAAAACGTGTCAGAATATTGATGAATGAACACATGCGTCGTATACGTACAGTACTTGTTACTGAGAATGGTGAGGCAGATGCCACTGCTATGCAAACAAACTACCCTGACCTTATTCTAACGCATACTAACACTGAAAAATCGAAATTCATTGCTCAGTTTGAACAAACTAACATAGAGACGAAGGCTTCTACTATCTATTTAATAGATCCGCTAGGCAATCTTATGATGGTTTATCCACAAGCTGAACCTAATGTAAAACGTATTATTAAAGATTTAAAACGCTTATTAAAATATTCACGCTTAGGGTAAAGGAGAAACTATGAAAATGCTATTGACTGCCCTCCCTAACTATCTCGAACTCTGTAAGATAAAAGTTGTTGCCCTTATTATGTTAACCGCCATTGTGGGTATGTTTCTATCAACACCAGAATTACCCCCTTGGCATCTTGTTATTTTAGGTTCAATTGGTATTGCACTCGCCTCGGCTTCTGCCGCTGTCTTTAATCATATTATTGATCAAAAAATTGACCATAAAATGACACGTACGCAAAACCGCCCAATTGTCAAAGGTGAAGTGAGCACACAATCAGCTCTTATGTTTGGCTTGAGTATTGGTCTTATTGGTATAGGCATACTAGCTATTGGTGTTAATCTACTAACAGCCATTTTAACTTTTATTGCTTTGATTGGTTATGCTGTTTTCTATACTTTGTATCTAAAACGCGCAACCCCACAAAATATTGTTATTGGTGGCGCAGCAGGAGCAGCTCCTCCTTTACTTGGCTGGACCTCGATCACTAACTCCGTTGAATTAGGGGCTTTACTCTTGTTTCTCATCATTTTTATTTGGACACCGCCTCACTTTTGGGCATTAGCTATCCATCGACATAAAGAATATGCTAAAGTAAATGTTCCCATGCTCCCAGTCACACATGGCTTGCCTTTTACTCGCCTACAAATTTTACTCTATACAATTTTGTTAGTAGTGGTTGCACTAATTCCTTATTTAACTAAAATGAGCGGGCTTATTTATTTAGCAGGGGCAATGGTACTAGGTTTTGGTTTTTTATACTTTGCTATACAACTACTAAGACAACCTGATAATAAAAAATTACCAATGCGTACTTTTGGCTATTCTATCAACTACCTGATGTTATTATTTATCCTGTTATTAATTGATCATTATATTCCAATACATCTACAGCACTTGATTACTTGACAGGTGATGTAAAAACAATACAGAGAAGAAATCATGGAAACACTACGCATAATAAAAAGCGTTTTATCAGCAATGATTGGGGTACAAAAAAAACAAAATCTAGAAAACGATTTTTCTAAAAGTAGTGCAACACCTTTCATTATTGCAGGCATTGTCATGACGCTTGTTTTTATTGTCAGTATATGGTTGGTAGTACAACTCGCACTTAAAACTAGCTGATACTAATGCATCTGTAAATGCAAGAATAATAGACGTTACAGATGCTTATTGCTATGCGATTTAAGTTAGCGATATAATTGACTAATATTAAG
>DRMA01000162.1 GCA_011375245.1 Thiothrix sp.
CCCTCACTTTCTTCAGTGTCATTTTCACCTTCGTTAGGATGAAAATAGGCATCTAAAACTTTACGTGCAATGGGTGCTGCATGCTTACTACCTCCGCCTGCATTTTCAGCAATGACTGCTAGTGCAATTTGTGGGTTTTTTACGGGGGCAAAAGCAACAAACAAGGCATGATCATGTAATTTTTTACTTAATTTTGAAGCATTGTATTTTGCTCCTTGAGCGATACCAAAAACCTGTGCAGTCCCTGTCTTACCTGCAAAGCGATATGTTGCACCCGCTCCTGAGCGACGTGCTGTTCCTCTGGGACCATGTACAACATTAACCATTCCCTTAATTGCTTCATTCCAATAACTTGCTTTCTTGAGTACCACAGGTGGATTAAGTGGAACAGGAACATATTCCTGTTTACTATTACGTTTATCATGCTTAACAGCACGTAACAAATGAGGCTTAGGATTTTTACCATGCATGGCAACAATCCCAACAGCATGAGCTAACTGTAATGGTGTAGCTGTCCAATAACCTTGCCCAATACCAACATTAACAGTATCGCCAGGATACCAATTAGTACCATAACGTTTTTTCTTCCAATCTCTTGTTGGTAATAAAGCTGTTTTTTCGTGTGGTAAATCAATACCTGTTTTTTTGCCAAAACCAAATTTTGATAACTCAGAAGAAAATCGGTCTATATTCATACGATACGCTAAATCATAAAAATAAATATCACAGGATTGATAAATAGCATGGTTCATATTGACATATCCATGCCCTGATTTTTTCCAACATCGATAACGACGACCTTTGCCCTTAATTCTATAATAACCTGGAGCGCGTATACTTTGTGATGGTGTAACCATACCCGTATTCAACCCTGCTAATGCAACCATTGGTTTAATAGTTGATCCAGGAGGGTAAGCCCCCTGAAAAGCACGGCTGTACAAGGGGCGATCTGGATTTTCTCGTAATGCTTTGTAATTAGCATGAGAAATACCATTAACAAACATGTTGAGGTCATAAGATGGAACACTAACCATTGCTAATACCTCGCCATTAACAGGATTAAGTGCAACAACAGCACCTATATGGCCTGTTTCTTCGAATATTTTTTCTATTTTAGTTTGCAGTTTAATATCAAGGCTTAAATATAAATCCTGACCCGCAACAGGACGTTTTTTCCCAAGCTCTTTTTTATGTTTGCCACGAACATCAACTTCAACAAGTAGATACCCCACTTCGCCATGCAATAAGTTTTCATAAGTTTTTTCAAGTCCTGCCTTACCAATATGGGTAGAACCTTTATATTTCTTTTTATCTATTTTTTTTAGATCACGCTTATCAATGCGTCCAACATAACCTAACACATGCCCCGCAATGTTTTTTAATGGGTAGGTACGTTCCATACGTACAGCAATATCAAATCCTAAGTAACGAGGACGGTTAGCTGAGAAAATAGCAATCTCTTTTCTTGATAGATTCTTTTTTATTTCAATAGGTTGATAGCGGTTGCGCGTCCTAAGTTTTTTCCGAATTTTCTTTAAGTCTTTTTCACTAAGAGAAAATATTTTTGCTAGTTTAGTAAGCTTTTCTTCAAGATTCTCGGTTTTATCACGCACGACTTCCAGTGCATATTCTTTATGATTGTCAGCAAGTGTTTCGCCATTACGATCATATATTTTTCCACGAACAGGAGGAATGGGAATATGTTTTTGGTAGTTTTCTTTAGAGAGTTTCGTGTAGTGTTCGTACTGAACCACTTGCAAATAAAAAGCTCTACTCACAATAAGCAGCAATAGAATAAAAACAAAGACACCTGCTGCAAATGCCCTTGATCTAAAGAGTGCTATTTCTTTACGTTCATCTTTTATAGATCGACTTTTCACTTACTGTCCTGAATCAGTACATTGAATGATGGGAATAATAATGTCTAACATACCTAGTTAAAGGCAAGCCCTATGTTATGCAATGATACACACCTTAACTATTCCAACGAACTTTCATTTTAACGAAATTTTCACTATCCCTACTCGGCAGGATTGTTTAGAGTTCAATGGCAGTGGACAGGATTTAAGCGTACATCCTGACGTACCGTGACATGAATAACGGAATCCCGAAGGATTAAGTCTAGTCAACCAAGCCTTTGCAAGCTCGCCCTTTTAAGGGAGAGTAGTTGACTATTCACTTTTAGTTATTACCCTTAGAAATTTGAAGATTATAACATCACATATAAAACTATACATATAGAATTCTAGCGATATACTGCGTTCTTCAAAATTATAAGTAATAGCAAGCTTTCGTAAAACGAGACTAAATCTTAGGTAGCTTTATCATATGAATATAATATACGGTATTAACAATTGCGATACGATTAAAAAAGCATATAAATGGTTGAAAAATAATAATATTAATTATGAGTTTCACGATTTTCGTCAGGAAGGTATTAATGTTTTTCAATTACGCGCTTGGGCAGATGAACTTGGTTGGGAAAAATTAGTAAATAAACGCAGTACTACATGGCGCAATTTGCCTAGTGAAACTAAAGAACATATGGATGAAACCTTAGCACTGTTTCTAATGGAGCAACAACCTACACTAATAAAACGTCCTGTACTAC
>DRMA01000163.1 GCA_011375245.1 Thiothrix sp.
AAAATATTGAGTTTAAAATCCAACACTTAATTGTGCCGTCACTCTCCTATCCTTTGTTACACTACTAGGGGCATCCAATTGTTCGAAGTATTCTACATAGCCTTTAATATTTTGTTTGAAATAATGCGTTAGATTTAGTGTCAACTCGTCATAACTATCCGCACCATTGTTTTTTTCATACGTGTCATAACGCATGATAGGTACCCAATTGGGACGTTTACCTTTTTTAAACACATGCATTACTTGAAACGATAAAGCATCATTTTTAACATTCGTTGTTGTGCCCGTTACGTCATCCTTTGCCCTTACATACGCTCCATGTAAACGCGTAGCTCCAACATCCGCCATGAAATTAACTCCATTCCTATTAAAATCATTTTGAGTCGTACCATCTTTTCCTTTAATGGCAAATGCTCCTATATTTACATTATCAAGCACATCGTATGAAAGCTGCCCAAGGAAATTTTTTGCATCATTACCCTCAGCATCTCCTGCTAAACCACTATAGTTAACATTATAGAAAAGTTTACTCATAGGTCGTCCTGAAATACCAAACCCTTGTCGTGCTGCACGTAAGTTACCATCAACACCCCCAAAGGCACTATCAAGTACCTTGACATGACCACGAGTCATACGAAAACTATCGCCTAAGAAACCATAACTATCCGCATCAAAATAAGATGCCCAAGACATATTAACATTCAATGCAGGGCTATGATTGTAACTAAGTCTTGCCCAAGGAACCCCTATATTAAAATTAGTCTCATCCTCTGCTTCCAGTTCAAGTACTCCTGAAAAATTCTTATTAATATTCCCTGCAACAAAAACCTCCACTTCATGCAACGCACGGTTTTTCACATCACCTGATTTCTTTTTATCATATGGTCTTGCGACAACGACAGCCCCAATAGGTAAGCCATCTTCAAAATAATCAGCAAAACGCTTACCCTCATCCTCACTTACATCACCAAAACGATAGCCATTTTCTTTATATTTTCGTCCCTTAGCATTCAGTTGAGGCCATGCTGTATGACAAGTTGAACAGGCAACGCCTTCTGAGCGTGCAAAAGTAGGCATTGCTGAAGCCAATTGTAGCGTCTGAATAGTAAACAGCACACTTAGCAACGCAAACATAATCGTTTTTCTAAAAATCATTGTTTTCTCCAATTTACCTTCACAGTCATCCGCACTATGTACATAAGATAGTCACCATTGAAACAGTCCTCCCTAACCATTACTTAAACACTCTATTAAATTTTTGGGTTGAGATTCCCATAAATTTTGACAAGTCTATATGAATCATTAATTTCTGTCAAAACTTTCTATTTATCACTATTTCCATTGTTTTTTTTAAAAAAAGGGTCTACAGTCCCAAATATATATGCTGCTTTGGTCATGCTATTTACTCATCCTTCCCCCTTTTTTTTTAACGTAGAATTTGCCATAAGAGCATGTTAGAAACGAGGTTAGATAATTGTGTTCACAGATTAAAAGCAAGTCATATGTGTTATTTTTTAATCAGAAGCACCTGAGAAATCATGAAATATAAAATAATTGCTACCGCTTTTTTATATAGCTATTTGCTGTTATTCACTGCTTGCAATGTTTCAAATCAAAACCAAATAGCAGAAGGCAGTGGTGGCGGTATTGGCGGAACAGGTATAGCAATAGGACGCATTAATGCCTTTGGTAGTATTATTGTTAATGGCATTGAATTTAATACTGACAATGCCACTTTCATTCGTGATAACCGTACTGTTTCTAGTCAAACAGCTTATGCAGTTGGTGAAAGAATTTCCATAACAGGCTTAATTGACTCTGTAAGCAATACAGGAACTGCGTACAAAGTGGTTTTTTCAAACCTTATAGAAGGTCCTGTTACAAGCAAACCCGCTCTACTTTCTACAAATATCGAAGTAATGGGACAAACCATTCATACCAATAACTTAACTGTTTTACATGGTTTTTCACTATTAAGCGATGTGGCACTTGCAGATATTCTTGAGGTTTCAGGATTTATAGATGCAAATGGTATTATTCAAGCCAGTAGCATTACCCTCAAAAAACAAGCCCCCCATGCATTTGAAATAAAAGGAAAAATTAGCAACCTTGATTTATCAAAACAAACTTTTACCATTAATACATTACAAATTGATTTTTCTAACGCACCTATCAACACATCCAGCGGACAACTTGCCGAAGGACAAACTGTTGTAATCACAGGACAAACCTTCTTTAATAACACCCTATTTGCTATAACAGTTACCGAAGAAGTGATTAACACATTACCCTCAGGAACAAAAATCGAGGTCGAAGGTATTATTACTCGCTTTGCCTCAGCAACTGATTTCGACTTAAACGGACGACCTATAATAATAACAACCGACACGATTTTCAAAGATGGTGCTATTAACGCTCTTAAGCTCAATGCAGCCATAGAGGTTGAAGGAATAAGCAACGCAAATGGCATATTGGTAGCTGACAGCATTGAACTTGAACAAACTGAGAATCTGCTAAAAATTGAAGCTTTAATTGAATCTATTGATTATGAAAATAAAACACTTGTTCTCTTTGGACAAACAATCCAAGTTGATCAATCAACTATTTTATTTGATGAAAGCATACAAGACGTAAAACAATTAAATTTAAACCAATTTACTGTTGGTGAATATATTGACGCAAAATTTCAAGAAGATAATGATGGAAATTTTCTAGCTATACGTCTAAACCGAGAAAATGAGGAAAAGCTAACAGGAACCAATATCACAAAGATTGGCTTTAAAGGTACAGTTCACAATATCAATGAAACGGCAGGTTCATTGACACTTTTTGGAATACAAATGCTCACGAATGAAAATACAGTGTATCGTAATGAACAAGAGCAGCCCATTGACAAAGCAATTCTCTTTGCTGCTATTGAAGAAGATGTTACCTTGGTTGAAATTGAAGGTGAGGCAGTAGGAAATAATACTATTTTAATCCACTCCCTACTTGTTGACTTAACACTCTAAGAATTATTCTCGATGATGATACAATGAGGCGCTAACTATTAATCAACACTATTTAATGAATAATGAGCGGCTAAATACTCACCATCAATTTTTTCTATTTAACTTATTATTTATTGTTTTTATATTAAGGGGAGCATACTATCCCAAAGATGAATTCTTGTTTATATCATGCTATTTATAAACTAATGTTAGCGTTAGTGAAGCTATTACTGCGCAAAGGCGTTGCGTTTGGTGAGTTCATCCAAATTTTAAAACAAGCCTATGTAAAAGCGGCTGAAGAACAATTACTCGCCTCAGAAGGGAAAGCAACAACCTCAAGAATTGCTATCGTTACGGGCTTAACCCGTAAGGATGTTGG
>DRMA01000164.1 GCA_011375245.1 Thiothrix sp.
ATTGAAGCCTTAGCCGAACGCCCCATTGATGATAGCGCCAACGGTAATTATCTTGTACCAACGATGGAAAATCCAAATTGTATGGTTTGTCATACCATTATGGAACCCGTCGCTGGCGCGTTTAAAAACTGGGGGACTCGTAATCGTTACTCACAAAACTTTAATGGTGAACGTGGAGATCTTGATTCGCTATCAAGGGCTTATAAGTCACGCAATTATGCGCTAAATCATGAAAACCAACGCTGGTATCATAAAGGTGACACATGGTATCGCGATATGTTTAAAGCAGGTTTTAATGACCAAGAAATACCTGATAGCAGTAACAGCCTACAATGGCTAGGACAATCATTAGTACGCGATCCGCGTTTTGCTAAAGGTACGGTTTACTTCTGGTACAGAGCCTTATTTAAACGTGAGCCATTAATTGCGCCACTTGACACACAAGCGGTAGACTATACACAACGCATAGCAGCCTTTAATGAACAAGACGCTATTTTTGATCAACTCGCCAGTCGCTTAACACAAGATCGTGGCAATGGTGTGTGGAATGTCAAAGACTTACTGATTGATATGGTTAATACGCCCTTATTTAGAGCCGATGCGAAAACCGATCAAGTCACTGCAGGTTCTGATTTAGGTCTTGCGCGTTTGCTTACACCTGAAGAACTGAACCGCAAATTGAAAGCGGTGACAGGCTATGATTGGCGCAACTTCCGTGATGATCGCGTTTGGCGTGATCGCATGGGCTTGTTTTACGGTGGCTTTGATGGGGGTAATGTACAACCCACCCCCAACACCAAAATGAATAGTCTGATGAGCAAAATTCCTGAACGGATGGCAGTAGAAATGAGCTGTAATATGGTCAATGACGAGTTCAATAAAGGTTCAGATGAGCGTAACTTACTACACTTTGTTGAACCCTTAGATACACCAGCCTTTGAACAAGTAGAAATAGCAAATAACAATCTACTGCTTAATCCAGGTGCTGAAAATGATTTAACGAACTGGGTTGTAGAAACAGGCACCGCTCGTGTGCTTTCAGGTCCACGCGGTTGTCAAGGTGGTCCTTCGATCAAATCAGGTGAGAAGATATTTAATCCAGGGAGCATTTGTCAAAATCAAACTGCACTGGGGCGTTTATATCAACAAGTGGATGTAACACCATGGGCAACCATGATTGATGCAGGGGGTACACAGGCCTTATTCGGTGCAGCGCTTCGTGGCTGGTCGCGCGATAATGATGAGGCGAGTGTTTACCTCACCTTCCATGCAACCGATGGCAGCGAAATCAGTCGCAGTCAGCAGCTACTGGGGGCGTGGTATGAATGGAAGTCAATTTATGATTATATTGCCATTCCTGCACAAACACGCAGAATTCGTTTCCATATCCAAGGGCGTAGGATTAGTAGTCATTCAAACAATGACGCATTTGCTGACGACACTTACTTACGGGTTATTTTGCAAGGTACACAAACACAGACGTTAGGCGAGCAACATATTCGTGCCACGCTACAGTTCTTACATCAGCGTCTTTTAGGTGAGACCTTAGCTACTGATTCCAGCGAAATTGATCGCAGTTATCAACTGTTCAAGGCGGTTTGGGCGGATACCAGTACCAGCTCTAGCGATACCAATAGCTGTCGTCTATACCGTGAATGGGAAGATCCTCATCACACCAAACGCGCATGGAGTATCGTGCTGATGTACTTGATGACTGATGCAAAATTCTTACACGAATAATCATAACCAGAGGGCTTTATCATGAAAAGACGTGATTTTCTAAAATTGGCAGGATCTCTGGGGATCGCTGGAGTACTGCCTGCAACATTAGGCAGTGCGATAGCAGCACCAAGTGATTTATTTACAGGTAAGATTCTAATCACTTTGAATACAGGCGGTGGTTGGGATCACAGCTCGTTTGCTGATCCACGTGAAAATTCAGCCATAAATCATTGGGCAGATAGCAATCCTGCGGGAAAAGCAGGTAACTTACGTTACGCACCCATGGCTGAAAACGCCGCTTTTTTTAATAAATATTACCGCCATATGTTAGTCATTAATGGCATTGACCTACAAACGAACGGGCATGAAGCAGCAAGGCGGCATCGCAATACGGGTAATTTAATGATGGGTTATCCTTCATTAAACGAACTGTATGCTGCTACTTCTGCATCGAACATTCCCCTACCCTTTGTTCGTGAAGGGGGATTTGAAGGCACGGTGGGCTTGACACCCTTTACCTCCTTGCCTGATGAAACACTGATTAGAACACTGAGCAATCCAAACTATGCTGATAGCCGTCGCACAGTCTATGCACCATCCCATATGGACTTGCTCCATAAATATCAAGCAGAACGTTTACAAGCACAGCAACAACTGACACGTAATACACCTCGTTGGCAACAAAAGCTGGATGAACTCAATCAAGCACGAATAGGCACATCGGAACTTGCTAGTCTTGGTAATTCCTTGCCTGATGCATTGGATAGCACTGACTTAACAGGAGCTAATCGTGGCGAGATTCGTGGTTTACACATGTTTTTGGTTATGGCAGCCGCAGGAATGACTGCTACGGGTAGCTTCTCACTCGGTGGCTGGGATACACATGGTGATCACGATAATCGTCATAGCAATGCCTTAATTAACCTTACTCGTAGCGTTGATTATTTATGGACAAAAGCCGAAAGTATGGGCTTGGCGGCTCGCTTAATTGTTCACCTTACCTCCGATGTCGGTCGTACCCCGCATTACAATGCCAATAATGGCAAAGATCATTGGTCAGTTGGTAGCGAGATTGTCATGGCAAAAAACGCGCCGTGGGCAAATCGTATTGTTGGTGCTAGTGGAAAAACGCATCAACGAATTAAAATTAATCCATCAACCTTAGCAATTGATAGTGAAGGCGTTTATCTTCGCCCCAAACACATTCATGCTGCTTTACGCCAATTATTAGGTATTGATCAACATGCCTACGCCAAACGCTATGGACTTGATGCCGAACCGTTGGCACTTTTTAACCCAGCACTTTCCACAGGTATTAAGGTTTAAGGACACTTAACTTATGAAAAATTTATCCCGTAGACAATTCCTTAAAGCCCTCAGCGCAGGTAGTTTGGTAACTTTATCAGGCATTTCTCCCAATAGTTGGGGTGCAAATGCGCGTGTCGTGATTGTTGGTGGCGGTACAGGGGGGGCAACCGCTGCCAAGTATCTAAAAAAAGCTGACCCGTCGATTCAAGTAACACTAATTGAAAAAAATCCACGCTATTACACGTGTTATATGAGCAATGAAGTCCTTGGGGGCGAACGTACACTCGATTCATTAAGCTTTGGCTATAATGGTCTAAGCAGCAAATATGGCATTAATATTGTGCATGATGAAGTCATTGCCATTAACGCGAATAGCAAAAGTATTAGCACTGCCAGCGGAGCAACTATTGCTTATGATCGCTGTATTGTTTCACCTGGTATTGATTTCCGTTATGACCTGATTCAAGGCTATGATGCGACGATTGCTGAAACCACTATTCACCACGCATGGAAAGCAGGCACACAAACAACAGGCTTACGCCAGCAATTAGAAGCGATGCCTGATGGTGGCACATTTGTCATGGCTGCCCCCCCCAATCCTTACCGCTGTCCGCCTGCACCGTATGAACGTGCCAGTCAAGTCGCGCACTATTTCAAAAAACATAAACCTGCGTCTAAAGTGCTTATTCTTGACCCTAAAAGCGGCTTTGCCAAACAAGCCTTATTTGAAGAAGGTTGGATGGATTTATATGGTTATGGAACCGATAACAGTATGATTGAATGGGTTTCAGGCACGGATAATCTTGCTAGTGCGGTTGATGTGGCGAATAAAACCGTCACAACAGTAGGCGGTAGTATTGTCAATGCGGATGTGCTGAATATTATCCCTGCTCAAAAAGCGGGTAAGATTGCCTTTAGTACAGGACTTACGGATGATTCAGGTTGGTGTCCCATTAAGCCAAATAGCTTTGAATCAACGCTACATGCCAATATTCATGTAATTGGTGATTCATCTAATTCTTCTCCGCTCCCAAAATCAGGTTTTGCAGCTAATTCGGAGGCCAAAGCCTGTGCATTAGCGATTGCTGCGTTATTGAATGGGCATGAACCAACACAAACATCGTTTATTAATGGTTGTTATAGTATTGTGGGCGATGATTATGCGATTTCGATTGTGGCTATTTATCAGTTATCGAAAGATGGCACTGCAATTGAGAAAATAGCGAATGCGGGTGGGACATCGCCATTGGCTGCAGGGGATGATGAACGGAAGGTGGATGTGCAGTATGCGTATAGTTGGTATAACAATTTCACGCGGGATGTGTTTTATTAATGGACAGCTAGGTTTTTATTTATAACGATTGAAAAAAATAATAAGTAAGACAGATGTTATTGGCGAATAATATACTTACAATCAATCTTCTTGTTTACACTTTCGTTATAAACTCTTTACCACATCGTGATGAAACAAACTGATTTTTCCTTAAAACTTAACACATATAAAATGTACTTTCTCTCTCAATCATATTAAGGATAAAATCATGAAAACTACCCAAAAAACAGCGCTATCATTTTCAATAGCAGCTATGTTAATACTCCCCCTATCCATTGCTTCGGCAAGTCACTCTTCGACTATGACGGTAAAAATAACCAATATTAGCAATGTTGTCTTCACACCTCCCATTGTTGCCTTGTGTAAAAAACGGATACAGCCCATTGCTAAAGTAGGCTCACCTGCAAGTAATGAATTAGAACCCTTAGCAGAAGGGGGCGACACCTCAGCCTTAGCAAACATCTTTGATTATAATGCGTGTAATTACGTGACTTCAGCAACTCCTATTCCCCCAGGTGAAAGTATTACGCTAGAATTAACGGGGCGCAGGCAACATTATTTACATATGGCATCCATGCTTTTACCCACTAATGATGGTTTTATTTATAGCTCTGGTCATAAAGTTAAACACATCAAAAAGCAAGGTGGTTTAGCCCTTAGATCTTACGACGCAGGAACAGAATTTAATGATGAACTCTGTGCCAATATTCCTGGACCACAATGTGGTGGTGAAGGTTTTAATGCGACAAGAGAAGATAATAACTTTATAAAACCACATCCAGGCATACAGGGCGCTGCTGATGTCTCTGCTGCAACTTATAACTGGGGAGAGCCTGTCGCTTATATTGAGATAAATTAGCTAAGAAAATCAGCAACTCGCAAAGTTGCTGATTTTTTATAGATTTACAAGAACTTATCAAAGATTTACTCAGCATTCTCCACGTTTTTTTCGGTATCAAACGGACAAATCACTAATGGTTTTGGTGGTGATCCCTTCTTTACCTCAGCAGAAGATCATACAATTGCAGAGGTCGATGACCAAAAAGCAACCGCTATTAGCATTGAATATACATTGAATAAGCTAACACTGGCAGCGAATCAGGTAAATTTTAATCAAGTTCAATAGCCGAACTTATTTATAGTGACTTACATAACGACGGTGAGCTGAGCCGAGCTTTTGTTAATTATAATTGTTAGACAAACTCATCCATTTTTACGCTTAAAAAAAGTTCTTTTTGCCCACAAGGCAAGCCCTGACAACGATAAAAAAATCAATAGCAACGCAATAACGTCCATAAAATAAACTCCTGCCAAGCCGACAATTCGTCCACTATGTAGATCAAGTACTACACGCTCCCACGGCAATCCTTCACCCTTATGCTGTTTAAGCAATGGTGCTATGACAGCATCAGGAGCTACGCTAGGTTTTGACCACAATGTATTAACCAGCGACAATGAAGCATCACCCGCCAGCAAAGCGGTGTACTCAGCATTAACCGTGAATAAACCCGTTGAACTATCAATAATAAGCGCCTTATCATTGCTTTGACCTTGCTGCTGACCAATACGCTTAATGGTTTGTTTATTGCCAAGGGATAACACATCAATCATTTCTCCCTTTGCTGTAAACAAACAAAGCTGTGTTGCATTAGCAATCAATAGCATGTCATTTGCATAAAGTGCGCCCACTAAAGGCACATTACATTTCAAGGCATGCTGGTCTAAATATGCGCCACCATCAAACGCCATAACCCAGTGCATTTTTTTATGAATTTCAACAGTATATGCTTGGCTAATATCAGGTGTTTTAATGCCATACATCTGCATCAACCAAGATGCAGAGGCATAGTTTTTATTCAAGGCAAGTTCTTGCGTATGATTAAGCAAAATCCCTGTTATTGACAGTAAAATGGCAAAAAATGCAGCGGTTAGTCCTGTGTAACGGTGTAATAAAAGCAACCTTAACCAATTACTTTTCTTCTTACGCTTGCGCATTATGACTACGACTTCTCTGCTTGGTACTTATGCAGTAATAACGCCATACGAGAAAGTTTAGTGACGGCACGTACTGATAAGGTTGCCCCCGTAATGCCATCAATATTTTTATCAAGTCGATGATCTGCCTTTAAACCTGATTGAATAAACTGCTTAAGAAAAAAAGGATACTTTACTTCCCAGCCTCGGCTTTCACGAAAAGCGAGAATTTCAATCTTTTCAATCTTATTATTCTGAATAATAATCCCCGTGGTAATAGGCTGTTCTTTACCTATTTCTTCCAAAATCCATGCTGATTTATCACCCGACAGCCAATATTTAACACGTAGTTTTGCATAAGGATGCGCTAAAATAGCATCGACTTGCTCTTTTAATGCATCTCTAATCCATACTACTTTTACCGTAGGAACGTTATTCGCAAAGTTTTCATTTAAGAAAGCGTCATTGGTTTTGTAGGTTTCAGCCCGTCCTTGCACACTAAATACTGCAAAAAAAAGTATGAGAACACTACCAACGATGAGCAATAGTAGCTTACTGTTGGAGAAGATATAATTTATTCTAACGAGCATCTCTTAGTTCCTTAAAAATGATAACCAACCCCAAGATTAAAACCATCGCCATCACCCGCAGCAACATTTTGTTGTTGAATATCGGCTTTTAACACGACATTTTCATGTGGCCAAAAGCTTACACCGATATTTTGCTGTTCTTTATCCGTTCCTGCGGTATTACTCCAGCCAACATGACGGGCAAACAAACCAAGCTTAGGGGTTACTTTAAAAGATCCTTCCAGCAAATAACCATCTTGTTTGTCCTTATTTTGTATAGCTGCGGTGTCAATATCAATATCCCACGCTGCGTATTGTGCAATAGCACCAAACCTGCTTTTGTTCACAATGGCATGTACTTCGGTTAGCACAGCACCATTGACACCATCACCACTGGCTTGCGTTATATCATCTTGCACGCTGACCGTACCTGCTAACTCAACACCAGGCATTCCTGTGTATTTTAAACGCCCCGTCAATGCAAGATTTTCTGCTGTTGCCTTTGATACTTTCTGCCGACCACTACGAATATTAACGTCTGTTGCATCAACTGCCAAACCTGATGTCAATGCAGCATCATAACTCACCCCTGCATTACTTAATTGCCCACTTAATGTCATTCCTGCTTCCCACCATGTTGCAGGAATGATATTTTTTTCTAATGGATTGCGCTCTACGCCATAAAACACAGGTGGCTCATGCGTTTCATTAATAATACCAACAGGCATTAAGAACAATCCTGCCTTAGCGGCATGTTTAGCATTAAGATCCATCTCAATGTACGCTTGCTCAAGCTCTACCGCACCATTTTCACCGTCACCTGCAATAGAATGCTCTAATTCAAACTCGGAAAAAAAGCGAATTGTCTCATTAAACTCATGACCGATAAACAAGATAAAACGATGAAAATCAATTTTAGCATCTGCACCATCAATATTATTGTAATGCAGTTCACCATACCCGCCTAATTTGGTACGGCTTGGTGTACTTGCACTACTACTCTCTTTTTCAACCGTATCCGCTAAAGCATTAAGTTCAGCCTCTAAACGTTGTACTTTTTCCTCAGTGGTTTCAGCATAAACACTGGATACAAAACCTAACCCCAATGAAACTGCCAAAGACAATGTTATTTTGTTCATCATAATGCGTTAATTCTCACTCTTAAAAATCAGGAATAAAGGATTTAACCAACATACAAATAAGAATAACAATCATTTGTATGTATCTATATTTGGCAATGTATCCTATATGATAATCTTTATCATTACAATTAGTATTTAATAATGATTATCATTAAAATTTATTGATCATGGTGAAATAACGTCGTTGCTTTTAGACCGTTAACATTTGTTAACTTAAATAAATCAGATAATATCAACCCAGTAGAAAACTGACCGCTTACATTTATAAGCCGCTAGCCCATATTAAGACAATCCTTGATAAAAATAACTATTAACGCCATTAACTCATAACTATTCAGTTATTTAGCTATTTTTCCTTTTTTCAGTAAGATGCTATTATTCAGCACATGAAAAATACCTTTTCCCCTCTCATCACCTATCCGCTACTATGCTTACTCCTCTTGCTGTCGAATACCTTATTAGCATTTCCAAAGAATAGTTTAAAACCTGGTGGTATTGCTATTATTGCTGCCAGCCCCGCTCATTTAACTGCACCTAACGTACGTTATCATGGCAAACGGGTTGCACTGGTACATGGAAAAACAAACTGGCTAGGTATTGTTGGCATCCCACTAAGAGCCAAAACAGGCAGGCATTTTGTCAACATTACTGATGCAAAAGGCAAACATTACCAACGTAGCTTTACCGTAAAAACATATCCCTACCGTACACAACGCTTACATATTAGTAATACGAACAAAGTAAACCCCAATAAAAGATCACGCCAACGGATTGCCCGTGAATCAGCCATAAAAAAACGCTTACGCAACGTCTATAGCCGCACAACACCACAACTAAATTTTTTAATACCCGTCACTGGTAGGCGCAGTAGCAGTTTTGGTGTCAAACGTATTCTAAATGGAGAAAAACGCGATCCACACTCAGGAATGGATATTGCTGCTCCTCAAGGACGTTCCATTAAAGCAACGGCAAAAGGCAAAGTATTATATGTAGGCAATCTCTTTTACACGGGCAAAGTGGTTTACCTTGATCATGGCCAAGGTGTTATTTCGTTATATGCCCATATGAGTAAGATAATGGTAAAAAAAGGACAACAGGTAAAACGAGGTCAAGTTATTGGCAAAGTGGGTCGTACAGGACGAGTGACTGGCGCGCATCTACATTGGTCAGTTTACCTTAATTGCACATCTGTTGATCCCGCACTCTTTCTACGCTAACAACAACTAACGTCTCCTGCCAAATGTTTGCGTATAATAAGTAACATAGGTTGTAGCACTCCGCCTACTACAAGCTGCGCCCATTTCTTGATAGTTTGGATCCATAATATTTTCACAATGCCCAGGACTTCCGATTAAATCCGTCACGGCTTTGGTCGTCGTATCGCTCCCTGCATGGATATTTTCTGCAATATTACGCCAATGATATCCAGCACGTGTCGCCCTAACACTCACTCTGTTGCCATCGGAGCCTTTATGACTAAAAAAATTATGCTCTGCCATATCATTAGAATGTCTTTTAGCCGCTAACGTAAGCTGTTGACTCCAACGTACAGGGGTTGTTGCTACATAGTATTTTTCACCACAATAACGCCCTACCGAACGTGCTTGATTAATCAAGCGCAGCGTATTGGCTTTTACCAGTCTAGAGGGTTCACAATAATAGCTTTGATTAAGACTATTAAGATCAACAGGGTTACTATTACATGCACTCAGCAGGATGAAGCTTGCCCCAAGTAGATAAGTTTTTTTCATTGAAAT
>DRMA01000165.1 GCA_011375245.1 Thiothrix sp.
AATAACAACTGCTTTAACTGCTATTTTTGCCGCTCACTATGGTTTATTGCAAAGTGTACTTCTAGGTAGTGCAGCCTTTCTAGGCTATATGTTTTCCTATGGTCTTGATCCACGTCGAGACAAAACAGCCAATGTACTAGGACTAGGTGTCACAAGTGAAGAAGTCATCAAGGCCTTGGAAGCAGCAGAAATTAGAATTGCCTCACTAGAGGAAGCAAAACAACATATCAGCAATATCAATTTTAAAAGCAGCATTGATCGTATTACACTCAAAGCACGAGAAATTTTAACCATTATAGAAGAGGATCCACGTGACCTTGATAAAGCACGTAAATTCTTAAAAACCTATCTAAAAGGTGCCGAACGTGTTACTTCAACCTATGTCAAAACCCATCAAAATGATGCAACAACCGAGAAACTTGATACTGATTTCAACCAAGTCCTTAATTCGATAGAAGAAACATTTAACAAGCAACATAAAAAGCTGAAAGAAAATGATCAGTTTGACCTTGATGTACAAATCCAAGTACTAGAAACACAACTCAAGGAAAGCCGTTAGCCTAAATACACAATACTCAAATCAGCATAAGCCATCATATTCAACCAAGGAGAGGCACAATGCCTAGTCAAGAACAAGCAACAACAAAGCCCACGACAACCCCCACAATAACACCCACAACAACTGCTGAACCTAGTGCAGCAACAACGAATACTCTCCCCACAGAACTAGTGGCTGATGATACAAACAACACTATTGTCGCCACAACAGAAGAGCAAAAAGAATACGCCCCTATCCTCGCTGAAATGGACATGAATGATCGAAACTCCATCTTATTCTTTGGTAGTAAGGCACAAGAAGATATGAGTACTATTTCAGAAAGCATGTTAGAAGGAGTAAAGAATAAAGACCTTGGTAATGCAAGTAAGTCCCTTAATGAAGTCGTTGTTGCTATCAAAGGCTTTGATATTGATGAGCTTAACCCTAATAAAAAGCCTAGTTTTATGGATCGTTTGTTTGGTAAAGCCAAACCTGTCGCTCAATTTCTAAGCAAATACGATGATGTGCGCGCGCAAATCAATGAAATCACCGATAAACTCGAAGAGCATAAAACACAGTTACTTACAGATATTATCTCCCTTGACAAGCTGTATGATGCTAACCTTGATTACTTCCATAAACTAGAACTTTATATTAAAGCAGGTGAAGAAAAACTCTTGCAACTCAATGAATCTGTTTTGCCTGCAATGGCAACAAAAGCTGAGGAAAACCCAGATAAGGTTCTCCTTGCTCAAGAACTACGTGATATGCGTGGTGCACGTGATGATCTTGACCGCCGCGTACATGATTTACGTTTAACACGCCAAGTGTCTATGCAAAGCTTACCAAGTATTCGTTTAGTTCAAGAAAATGACAAAGCACTAATTACTAAAATCAATTCGACATTGATCAATACTGTACCTTTATGGAAAAATCAACTTGCTCAGGCAGTGACTATTTTTCGTATGAGCGACTCAGCAGAGACGGTAAAAAAAGCGACAGACCTAACCAATGAGCTGCTTGAAGCCAACGCTGAAAATTTACGCCAAGGCAATGCCGAAGTAAGAAAACAAATTGAACGAGGGATCTTTGATGTTGACTCAGTACGCAAAGCTAATGACACGCTCATTGCCACGATTAATGACAGCTTGCAAATTGCCGAAGAAGGTCGTGCAGCCCGTAATAAAGCCGTTATTGAGCTAAAAGAAATGGAAACGGAATTGCATAATACAATGACATCAGCCAAATCACGTGCAGAAAAACAAGCAAAACAACTCGAAGGAAAATCAGGAGGTAAAGCATAACATGGGACTATTAGATAAGCTCTTTGGTGAATTTGTTGATGTTATTGATTGGACAGATGATAGCAACAATACAATGGTTTACCGCTTTGAACGTCATGGTAATGAAATCAAATATGGCGCAAAACTCACCGTTCGTGATAGTCAAGTAGCCATCTTTGTCAACGAAGGTGAAATTGCTGATGTCATTAAACCTGGTATGTACGAGCTGGAAACTAAGAATTTGCCCATACTTTCTACGCTGCAATCTTGGGGTCATGCGTTTGAAAGCCCTTTTAAGGCAGAAGTGTATTTCTGCAACACTCATCAGTTTGTTGATTTAAAATGGGGTACAAAAAACCCGATCATGATTCGCGATGCAGAATTTGGTGGAGTGCGTTTACGTGCATTTGGTACTTATGCTATCCGTATTGATGATGCTGCAAAATTCATGCGCGAAATTGTGGGTACAGATGGGCATTTCACCACGGAAGAAATTAGCGATCAACTCAGAAATTTGATTATCTCGCGCTTTACCACCATTGCAGGTGCTTCCAAAATTCCTATTTTAGATATGGCAGCCAATTATGATCAATTTGGTGAATTTCTCACTGAAAAAATTGCGCCTGAATTTGAAGAATATGGTTTACGACTCACCAAAATACTCGTTGAAAATATCTCGCTACCTGCCAGTGTTGAAGAGGCACTCGATAAACGTACTAGCATGGGTATGATTGGCAACCTTGATGATTACCTTAAGTATGAATCCGCTGAAGCACTAGGTTCAGGTCAAGTATCTAGTGCAATGGATATGGGTATGGGGTTTGCAATGGCGAATAAAATGGCTGATTCACTCAATAGCCCAAGCACTTCAAATACTTCAGAAACCAATAAAAGTACAACTGAAAATACACCACCTGCTGCAGCTGCTCCACCTCCTCCTTTACCTGCTACTGCACCTGAAGTAGTATGGCATGTTGCTATCAATGAGCAGGCTACAGGTCCACACGATCTGACTGCGATTAAAGCCTTAATAGGCAAAGGGGATATTAAGGCAACAACCTTGGTATGGAGTGAAGGCATGACTGATTGGCAGGAAGCAAGTACGATTGATACAATTGCTAAACTCATACCTCCAACACTCTAAGGCATCATCAACTACCCGCTCCTGAAGGGGCGGGCTTGTATGTAACAGGAATTATTGCCATTACGACTAAATTTTCTCCCTCAATACCTTAATTCTATAGGTTTTCACTCAATAATCTTTTAGCAAGATTAAGCGCCACTTACCAAGCGATTAACAAAAAAATTTAATAAGTTCATATCCATAGGAACTTATTATCGTTTATCGTAGTCTATCATCGTTGTACCGCAGATGATTGATTCTCCTGTAAAAAACAATGACTGGTATTGCTGGTGTAAACAAGACGAATAAAATAAATTCGTTGAGTTATAGTTGTTATTTCTAAATTGATAGGTATTATCAACACTATACCGCTAACTGGGCTGCCTCAATTCTGATACAGAATTCTTACCTCAACTATAAAAAGTTCGATTATGTTCTCTAAAAACTCCGCTTATTTTGTTATACCCATATTCTTTGTTGTCTTTGCAACCACTTCATGTAGCCAACAGCAAACT
>DRMA01000166.1 GCA_011375245.1 Thiothrix sp.
TACGCGCTAATATTATTCTGAGTACCGTACGTGATTACCAGCCTGATATGGTCTTAGTGGATAAAAAGCCACTCGGCTTATGTGGTGAGTTGCAAACGGCACTGGAAGCACTAAAAACCCGCGATAATCCACCGTCTATTTTCTTACTGCTACGCGATATTCTTGACAATCCCACTGCCACCCAAAAGGTTTGGCGTAAACGCCATTATTTTCAAGCGATTGAGCGTTACTATGAACGCATCTTAGTGGTTGGACAGGCCGACTTTTTCGATTTAACAACCGAATATGCATTTCCTACAAGCGTGAGCAAAAAATTGCATTATTGCGGTTATATTCGCCGTGAGGCAGGCTTGCAAGACAGCGCAACCATCCGTGCCGAACTCGGTCTACAGGCATCGCAAAAACTGGTTTTAGTTACCCCAGGTGGGGGTAAAGATGGTGAGCAACTGATTATTCATTATTTACAAGGTATTAAAAATCATCCTGATCCCCGCCGCCACTCATTAGTCATTTGTGGTTCAGAAATGAGTGAATACAACACGCAGCATATTCATCAGCTTGCACAACAATGTTCACACATCACCCTGCAACGTTTTAGTAATGACTTAATGAGTTATATGGAAGCTGCTGATGTGGTTGTTTCAATGTTGGGGTATAACACCTTCTGCGAGATTCTTAGCACACAAAAACCTGCTGTGGTTGTTCCTAGAGTGCGTCCTGTTGAAGAACAATGGATACGAGCAACACGTATGGCACAACAGGGTCGGCTAACTGCTATTCATCCTGACCAACTCAATGCAGAGCGTCTTTATCAGGCTGTTAATGCCTTATTATCAGCGCCTTCTCATGCACCTTCGCCTAAAACAAACCCTATATTGCGTTTAACCGCCTTGCCGACTATTAACCGTATGATTGCTCAGAGTCTCCAACAACAAGCAAGCACGAGCAATACAAAAAATATACAGAATACACAAGATACACAAATCCAAACCCCTTGCTTTTTTTTATCCACCAGCGCCCACTAAAATAATCCCAATGAATAGAAAAATAAACAATAAAAACAATAAAATACCGTTAGTTGGTGTTTTATTAAGACGCTACCCCAAACTGTCGGAAACCTTTATTTTAGGTGAAATCCTTGGTTTGGAACAAAACGCAGTACCGCTCCATATTTTTTCGCTTTATACCCCTAGTGATGCGATCAGTAATCCTGCAACACAAGCGGTAAAAGCCAGCGTGACCACATTAATTCATGCGGATAAAATGGATTGGCAACGGATGATGAAAAGTCATTTAAGGCTATTGACGCAACATCCTTTGCGTTATTTAAGTAGTTTAGCGGCAACAGCATTACGTTATGAAACAGGACGTATTCGTGATTTTTTACAGGCAGGACGACTCGCTGATGAATTAATTGCCCATTCTATTCAGCATCTTCATGCACATTTTATTGCCGAACCTGTTGCCGTTGCCGAAATTGCCAGCCGTATGGCAGCGATTCCATTTAGCATTTCTGCCCATGCCAAAGATATTTATTTATCCCCCACACAAGCCTTACAACGCAAATTAGAGGCTGCACAATTTACCGTGACCTGTACACAATACAACTGGCGGTATTTACAACGTCTTAGTACCCAGCCTGAAAAAATACATCGTATGTATCATGGTTTAAATTTAATCCCTTTTGATCGCACCTTAGCCCAAGGCAATAAACAAACGTCTCAGAATGCCCCTTTAATCGTTAGTGTTGGACGTTTACGCGAAAAAAAGGGTTTTCCTATTCTAATTTCAGCCTGTAAAGCGCTACACGATCAAGGACACGCATTTCGTTGTGTGATTGTCGGTTATGGGGCTGAGCAAGCAAGGCTACAACAACAAATTAACCAACAAGGCTTGCACAATCAGGTGCAATTACTGGGCAAACAGGCGCATGAGGAAGTCCTAGCGCTTTATAAACAGGCGAGTATTTTTGCTTTACCTTGTCGGATTGCCACAGATGGGGATAGAGATGGTATTCCCAATGTATTGCTCGAAGCGATGGCAATGCATTTGCCTGTGGTCTCAACCGCCGTTTCAGGTATTCCTGAACTCATTCAGGACGGTAACAATGGCCTATTAGTCCCTGCTGATGATTCGCAAGCATTTAGCCAAGCTTTTATTAAATTATTACAAAATCCTATGTTGGCACAACAATTAGGTGATGCGGGACGGCATACGGTTGAACAACATTTTTCAACCCAGCGCAATCTACAACAGCTCATGCATTTATTACCCAAAAAGCAGTCTGCTACCAATAACAAGACTAGCGATAATATTAGTAACAATACCATCGCCTATATTCTAAAAGGCTTTCCACGCCTTTCAGAAACCTTTATTGCCAATGAGATTTACCTACTCGAACAATTAGGGACAAAAATGGCGTTGTTTTCCATTAAAAAAGGGGAAGCAGGGCAACAACATGCCGTTATTGATAAAATACAATCACCATTACGCTATCTACCCCGCATGAGTTCCTTGTCAGGCAGCTATTTGTTACCGTGGTTAGTTGCCAATAGTAAGCCCTATTTACGCCATCACGGTAAATTGTTATTAACTAGCCCACGTCGGTATGTCACGACCTTAGCCCATGCCATTGCCTTAACATGGAAACACCGTCGCAGTCGGTGGCGTTTGCGTAAGGTCTTCATTAAAGAATTTATTCAAGCAGGTTTTATTGCCAGCCATATTAAACAACAGGGCAGTATTCGTTTATTACATGCCCATTTTTGCCACGGTGCAACCACAGTAGCATGGTTTACCAGTGAATTAACGGGGCTACCTTTTAGTTTTACTGCTCATGCCAAAGATATTTACCAACAACAGCTTAATCCTGGTGATTTATTGCAACAAAAACTACAAGCAGCGGCGTTTGTTACCACCTGTACCCATGCCAATCATCATCATCTAAGTGCCTTAAGCTCGCAGCCTGAAAACGTACATACCATCTATCATGGTCTGGATACGGATAAATTTATTCCCCATCTAAGTGCTTTAACCCCACAGCCTGAAAACGTACATACCATCTATCATGGTCTGGATACGGATAAATTTATTCCCCAAGAAAAAAACACATCCTTACCACTTATTCTTGCTGTTGGGCGGCATGTGGAAAAGAAAGGCTTTGTGTATTTGCTTGAAGCCTGCGTTCAGTTGCGTGCATTAAATATTGATTTTCAATGTCAAATTATTGGTGAATCAGGCGATCAAACAGCACGTATTCAACAGCTTATTCACGATAAAAAACTCGAAGCATGGGTTACACTCAAACCAGCCGTTACCCAAGAAACCTTAAAAGCCTTGTATCAACAAAGCACCATTTTCGCTTTGCCTTGTGTCATTACCGCTGATGGTGATCGCGATGGCATCCCCAATGTCATGGCAGAAGCTATGGCAACGGGGTTACCCATTGTGTCATCGCCCATATCGGGTATTCCTGAATTGGTGAAAGATAATCGTAATGGTCTTTTAGTGCCACCGCGTGATGTTGATGCGCTGGCAGCCGCTTTACAACGTCTTTTGAGTAATACAAAACTACGTCATCGTTTAGGTAAGGCGGCGAGAGAAACGATTTGCCAACGGTTTGATTCCAGCACAACGACACGTTCATTACAGCGCTTGTTTGACAATTATTTTCAACAAGAGCAAGAGGCACATTGGGAGCGTATTGCATGAATGCAGCATTGCCATTTGCAGATAAGTTAACCGCACAAGCGCGTTTGCGTTATTTTCAGCAACGCGATAGTGTCTCTTTTTTTCCCATACTCGATGCTGAAATGACGCAACGGGAAACGATTGATAATGTCGTTGCCAATCGTTTTACCTTTAATGCGGAAACGTATCATCTTGATGCGCCCCTTAACTGGTTAGTCAATCCCAGTGACGATATTGAATGGCATATACTGTTACATAAATTTTATTACGCGCCAGGGCTAGGCAAAGCTTGGCATGAAACGGCTGATAACCATTATTTAAAGCAATGGATTAAACGAACGGATAGTTGGATTGATCAAACACCGATGGAGTGTATTGCTGCTGAAGTCACTGGGCGACGCGTACAAAACTGGATTTATGCGTGGTATTTTTTTATTGCCAATACTGCAAAAATAGAGAATGCCCCACTTTTAATACCTGCTGATTTTCATGATCGCTTTCTTTGCTCATTAGCCGAACAGGTGAATTATCTATGTGAGCATCTTGCACCTGCACGTAATCATCGCACCATTTCACTGTATGCAATTTTTCTCGCAGCCGTCGTCTTTCCTGAAATGCCCGATGCAGCCTACTGGCTAGATTTTTCACGACACGAAATTCAACGCAATATACAACAAGATTTATTGGATGATGGCGTACAGTGTGAATTATCAACCGATTATCATCATTTAGTCCTTAAAAATTATTTGGCTATCCGTCGCCTTGCGGCACGCAATGCGGTCACAATGGGCGCAGATTTTGATCTGCGTTTAAATCGTGCCTTAGATTTTGCCTTGTATGCCCATAAACCTGATGGCGAAGTCCCTGCCTTTAGTGATGGTGATGTCAGTTCGTTTACCGATCTTTTAGCCCAAGGTGCAAAACTGTTTCAACGGCAAGATTTGCTGTATGTCGCGACGCAAGGAAAACGAGGTACAGTACCGCAACAACGCAATGCCTATTTTAATCACAGTGGCTACGTTATTTTACGCAGTGGCTGGGGTGAAAAAAAGACCGCGTATAAGCAAGAACGTTATCTGATGTTTGATTGTGGTTCTTTAGGCGCAGGTAATCATGGTCATTTAGATGCACTGAGTATTGAAATCGCTGCCTTTGGACGTTCATTAATTGTTGACCCTGCGCGTTATACGTATAACGAAGGCGGTAAGATCAATTGGCGGGTCAAATTTCGTGGTACGGAAGCGCATAATACCGTGCTGATTGATGGTAAAAACCAAACCCGTTATGTGCAAGGCCCTCGTCGTTACAAAATCAAAGGCAAAGAACCCGATACACGATTACACACTTTTTTTACCAGCGAAAAATTGGATTATTTGCATGGCTCGACTCAAAGCCATGAATACGATGCCTGTCATCATCGGCAAATTTTATTTGTTAATGGCGACTACTGGATTATTGTTGATACCTTAAAGAGTCCTTCAGAGCATCGTTATGAACAATTGTTTCATCTGACCGCTGAAGCACAAGAAGGGATGTTAACCTATAACAATGCGATTAATTGCCAGATCACCACTCCCCACTTACTCATCGCAACGCCGCGCAATCAAACACAATTATTCGTTACAGAAACAGGTTATGTTTCTAAGCGTTATGGTGAAAAACAAGCTGCTCCCGTGTTACGTTTTGTTAGACAAGCGAAAAATACACGTTTTATTACCGTTCTTTATCCCTTTGCCGAGCCGCTAAAAAAACAACGCGCTCCTTTTAATCTGTTTGTTAGTCTCTTACCTAATGAGAAAAAAAAGGACTTCAACGTCATTACGATTACTCAACAAAGCAAAACAAGCACGCAGACCGATATTTGCTTTTTACCCAGACCAGAGAATAACAAAGACGAATCGCTTACCCCCTATTGCACCAGAAGCTATCGTTACGATGGTTACGGATGAAAATAATATGATGTCATTACCTTTAGCACCTTTATCCTTAAATCCTGTCGCTACACGCACTATCACACGCTATCACGATAGCAAGTTGCCGCATCTTTCTGCTTTGTTAGATGCCGACTTTATGGCGGCACAATTACAATCTCTGTTACACGCAAGTTCTTCAACACCACCATCACAACAAGGACAACGACAACAACAACTTATTGGTTGTCAGATCAAACGGGTTAAATATAAACCGCAGAAGAATTGCCTCGTGATTTATCAGCTTCATCTACGTGATCGAAAAACAGGGAAAACCCAGACAATCGCTATTACCTGTCGCACCTATGAACATCACGCTTCTAAACGTCGTTATCACAAAGCACGACAAGAAAATAACGGTGAGCCATCGGTATTTCCCGCCGTGTTTCATTTACCGCAGATCGAAACGGTTGGCTGGATTTTTCCTTGTGAACGTAAATTACTCAGCTTGTCGTTTGTCAATAATCCTCATTACCTCAAACATGTACTGATGCCGCCTTTAGTCAAACAGGTATGGGGCGATCAGTGGCAAATCGAAACGGTATCCAGTGCGGTGGTACATTATGTGCCTGAACATACTTGTATGGTCAAAGTCACTTGTACCTTAATGAATCGCCATCATCATACCCGTCGCCAACAAACCCTGTTTGGTAAATGTTATTACAACCATGCGGGCGCACATACCTTTGATATCATGACGCAATTAGCAGAAGCATCGCGTTTAGCACAAACACCCTTACGCTTTCCCGCCCCCTTGTACTATGATCAAGAAAGAAAGATTCTCTGGCAAGAAAGCTTAAACGGGCAGACCTTGCGTGATGCAGGCATTAGTCGCGAATCACATTCCAGCTTATTACCGATGGCAGCCAAAGCCTTGGCACAATTTCATTGTCTGACTCTTCACACGAATGACACACCCTCTGATCATAAGCAGTTGCTAGAACACTTAAAGAACCGTGCTAAAACACTACGCACTATTAAACAGCTCAATCAGCAAAAACTGCAATGGCTTATTCATGCCTTGCAAGTCGGTGCAAACCAGCTTTCATCCTATCAAGCCGTCACCTTACACGGTGATGCCCACTCACAAAATCTGTTCTTAGAGCAAGATACGATTGCCTTTATTGATTTAGATGATGTGACCATAGGTCATCCCTTATTGGATCTTGCCAGTTGGATGGGGGGAATGATTTATTGGGCAACAATGAATAAACGTCCGCTTGACGATTTTTTGACTGAACTCAGCTATTTTGCCCATCACTATAACCAGCATGCTCCCCAGCCGATAACGAATTATGATTTGAATTGGTATATCGCTGCATTATTAGTCAATGAGCGCATTTTTCGTTGTGTAGCGCGACTTAAATCAGGTCGCTTAGAGATTGTTGCTGACTTATTAGTGCTTGCCAAACAATTCGCACAACAGCAATACCGTTTACTGCCATGAAGTCTAAGAAAACTAATAATACACACCCACACTGGAAACGTATTTTTCAGTTATTTGTTCCTATGTTATGGCAACATAAAAAAGCATTACTATTGGCATACCTATGGGGTCTTGCCACCATTATTGCCATTATTCTTATGCCGTGGCCATTAAAATACAGCATTGATGCCGTACTGGTTGGCAAGCCTTTACCTGAAAGCGTACAGCAATTCCTGCCACAGCTTAGCGCGACGATGCAAATTATCTTATTAGCAATCGTGACGGTTGCCATTGCCAGCTTCGCTGCCATTGCCTCCGCCGAGGAAAAACTGCGAAATGCACGTATTCGTGAACAATTGGGCATGGAAGTGCGTGATCGTGTGCTTAAACATATTCAACGCTTACCTGCACATCATTTTAATCAGCATAAAAGCGGTGAGTTAGTCTTGCGTCTGGTTGATGACGGGCAAAAAGTGGTGCGTTTACTGACCAAAACAACCCCCGTTATGTTTCGTCATCTAGGCACAACCCTTTTTGCCTTTAGTGCAATGCTGTTGGTTTCGCCTTATCTGGGTTTATTAGGCGGCAGCATTGTTTTTGTCTTGGTGCTATTAATAAGAAAATACGCCAAACCATTGCGTTTGGCATCGCGTTATAAACGCAAAACGGAAGGTGCTGTTTCTGCCCTTGGACAAGAAATTATTAAAGGACTGGCAAACACACAAGCACAAGGCATGGAAGCACGGGTCAGCCACTATTTTCAGCAAAAAACACAAATCAGTCAACACGCTGGCATTGCCGAAACCCGCGTTGCTGTCACGATGGAGCGTACTATGCAATTGGCCAATGGCTTAGCGATAGCTGTTGTACTCGGTGGTGGTGGTTATTTGGTTTTACAGCAACAGCTCACCTTGGGCAGCTTGACGGTGTGTTTAGCCTATATGGCGCAATTACTTAAACCTGTCGAAAAAATCAATGATCTTGCGTCGAGTGTTTCCCGCGCCTTAGTCAGAGGGGAAAACCTCGTGCATTTATTAGATCAAGTCTCGCCCTTACAAGACCATCCTCATGCCTTACGCTTACAACAGCCGAAAGGGGAAATTAAACTCGAAAACGTCAGTTATTCTTACCCTAATAACACGCAAGACACAGATGCTTCCCCTGTTTTACAGCAGCTTTCATTGCATTTACAAGCGGGAAAATTAACGGTTATTATTGGCTCAAGTGGCAGCGGTAAAAGTACTTTGCTGCACCTCATCTTACGCATGATGGATGCTCAAACAGGGCAGATTAGCTTTGATGGTATTCCTTATCAACAGATTCAACTGCACTTTTTACGGCAACAATTTGCCGTTATGTTACAACGCACCCATGTTTTTTCAGGCACATTACGCGACCATTTTACCTTGCCCGATAACGAGCCTGTTGCCAGTGAAGCACAGATTTGGCGGATGTTAAAATGGGTTGCACTGACCGATTTTGTTAAGCAGTTACCACAAGGCTTGGATTCTCCTCTTGAAGAAGATGCGATGAATCTTTCAGGTGGACAACGCGCCCGACTTGCCTTAGCCCGTACCTTATTAATGGATCGTCCCGTGTTATTGCTTGATGAACCGTTGGCAAATGTTGACCCTACATCGCGGGAGATTATTTTAAATGCGTTGGATAAGGCACGACAACAGCGCAGTTGTTTGATTATCACGCATCATATGGAACTTGCCGAACGCGCCGATGCTGTTTTTGTGTTGCAACAGGGGCATTTAAAGCCTTTCGTGACGCATCAAGAAGCCCCGCTTCGTTTTGCCCTTTAAGGAAGAATAGCTGATGAAAACCATGCATAAAACACCAAAACCGACCTTGCTTTTTTATTGCCAACATTCCATTGGCATGGGACACCTTGTGCGTTCGTTTCGTTTAGTCAAGGTCTTAGCGCGTCAGTATCATATCGTCTTTATTAATGGCGGACGTATACCTGAAGGCATTGAACAGCCTGAAAATATTCAATTAGAAAATATTCCACCTGTTGGCATGACTGCCGATTCGCATGTGTTAATGAGTCAAGATTCACGCTATAGCGTGGAACAGGCGAAACAAATGCGTCAACAAAGCATCATGCGCTTATGGCAACAGTTTAAGCCTGAAGTGATTGTTATTGAGTTATTCCCTTTTGGGCGTAAAAAATTCGCCGATGAGTTACTTCCCTTGCTCGAAGCGGCACAGCAAGACACACCGCAAACAAAAATCTTCTGTAGTTTGCGTGATATTTTAGTGCGTACGCGTCACGATCAGCAACGCTTTGAAAATAAAGCCAGCACACGCTTAAATCGTTATTTTGATGCCGTCTTACTGCATTGTGATCCTGCTTTTGCCACCTTGGCAGAATCGTTTAAGCCTGATACTCCCTTACAAATTCCTGTCTATCATACGGGGTTTATTGCCCCCATTATGCCAACAAGTGCGCTAAAAACAGCAAGAGAAGCCCGTATTATTGTTTCTGCGGGGGGAGGGAGTGTCGGCAATGCCTTATTCCAAACCGCGCTGGCTGCCCAAGCGATGATTTGGCAACAAACCAAGCTAAAGATGACAATTGTAGCAGGGCCTTTTTTACCTGAAACCGAATGGCAAGCACTTAAACAGCAAGCAGCGAATAAAAAACATGTCACATTAGTCAGAACCGTTGCAGGTTTACTGCCCTTGTTGCGTCAGTGTGAAATCTCAGTCAGCCAATGCGGTTACAATACCACAATGGAATTGCTTCAATCAGGCATTAAAGCCTTAGTCGTGCCGTTTCATTGCTTTGGTGAAAATGAACAGATGAACCGCGCCAAACGTTTGCAAAAAGCAGGGGCTATTCAGTTACTTGACCCTAGCGTTTTAAGCCCTCAAACCTTGACACAGGCGATTATTGAATTACAACAAGGTATCACCACTCCCCATGCCTTAGCCATGCAAGGGGCTGAAAAGACATTGAATATCATTACTAAGCTAAGCAATAAATCACACTATAAGCCCCCATTAGCCCAAAAGGTGGTGATCTAATGCATCGCATTACACCGATATTACAGCCACTTGTCACGGCGTTAGAACAACTGACACAGCCCGTCACACTTTTTTATCGTGATGATGATGCAGGTTGGGCAACAA
>DRMA01000167.1 GCA_011375245.1 Thiothrix sp.
CACACGCTTTTCTGTCGGTCAAGAAGCGGTTGTTTTACAAAATAAGCCACAAAAAGGTGGTGTAGAAGAGGGTGCTGATGGTATTAATGAAGTGATTGAAAAATCCATTCAAGTGCCGACTTCTTGGTTGCGTGGTTTTTTACAAGTGCAATCAGCGGCACAAATCGCCACCGATTCATTTCAGATGCAGGCGATTGATTTATACAATATTCTGCATCATCTGCGAATGAATGCGGATATCAAAGGTAAGCGGCGTGGCTTAGCGATTGAGTTAGTGCCGAATGAAGCGCCACGCATTGTCTTAGAACCGTGGGGAACGGTGATTGAAACTACAGCGGGAGTTTATAAAGGCAAACAATCGAAAGTGGTGCGTTTATGGGGGCGACGACGTTTAGCATTATTAAAACGTTTTTTGCCTTATACCGATACCATTGAAGTCGCGTTGTTGGGTAACGGAATGCCCAGTTTTTGGACGCTAACAGGTGAGTCGGTGAGTTTAACCTTAGCAATGACAGGCTTTACCACCAGTAATTGGTCGCAAGCATTAAATTTCGATTTATTATTGCCCCGTTATGATGTGCCGTTAGCGGAACAAGAAGTGGTGATTAACTATTTGCAACAGCATTATAGTGCGACGGTTGCCACGATTGCCAAGCAACTGGGATTAACTAAAAAAGCGGTACAAATGGCATTGCAACAAGCCTGTCAGCAAGGTTTAGTGATGTTTGATAGCCAACAGCATAGTTATCGCTATCGTCCCTTGATTGATGAGCCGTTGGATTTAGCCTTATTTCAGTATCGTCATCCTGCAGAAAAATTAGCCTATGATTTAGTTGAGCGACAACAAGCCGTCGGCAAATTAGCCATCCAAACGTTGCCACAGCAAGGGATTGAGGTGGCAGCGACGATTATGGTTAAAGAAGATAAGCGCGAATATTTATCGGTATTACGTCTTAATGAAGAAGGACATGTTGCCAAGGCTGAATGCAGTTGTCACCAAATCATGAAGCATGGTTTGCAACAGGGCGCTTGTAGTCACTTAATTGCCTTACGCATTGTCTATAGCTACCACCTTGCGCAACGCAATACCGCACAAATTACCCATGAAACCCGTGCTTATACCCGACGCAAGAAGCAGGGCGAAGAGAACTATCAACTGACATTAAATAGCAAGCGTTTACTCATGAAATGGTCAGTTGCCAATCGACCCCGTCAACAGCAATTAGCGTTTAATTCGGCAAAAGAAGCACGTCATGCTTATTTTTCTAAGATTCAGCAGCTTGAAAAGAGTGGTTTCATTGATATGACTATAGGATAAGATTAAGAATGTCATCTACGTTAGAAAGTTTATGGATTGTTATTGAACAGGCAGGTGGTATTGATCGTTATGTCGATAAAGAATTAAAAGCAAAAGGCTACCTTGTTGAACGCAGTGATACGGCATCTATGTCGAAACGCGCCTTGGGCATTTATAAAAAAGCCTTAAAACAAGAGTCCGTAGAAAAACGCACACTAAAGAAACAGGCATGGGCAGCGTATAAACAAACCCATCTCGTGCATTTAGGCGAGGGTATTTTCTGGAGCGATGCCGAAGATGAAGATAAATGGGATGTTGAGAATGCGCATAAGCGTTTACTCGAAAATCAACTACCTGCGATTACTAAATCTAAGCAATTAGCCGAAGCCTTAGACATTAGTATTGCTGAATTACGTTGGTTATGTTACCACCGCGAAGCCAGTACCAGCAGTCATTATACCCGTTTTGAAATCCCCAAACGTGATGGCTCAAGCCGTGAAATATGGGCACCCAGACCGTTATTAAAAAAAGTCCAAACATGGATATTGCGTGAAATACTGGAGCGTTTATTAGTGCATGGCGCAGCCCATGGGTTTTTAGCAGGACGTTCCATTGCCACCAATGCCAGCCAACATATTAACAGCAAAATATTGGTGAAAATGGATATTGAAGATTTCTTTCCCAGCATTAGCTGGAAACGAGTGCGTGGCGTATTTCGCAAGGCAGGCTATCAAGGGCATATTGCTACCTTATTGGCATTATTATGTACCGAAGCACCGCGTAAAATCGTCGAACATCGAGGAAAAACCACCTACGTTGCCTTAGGCGAACGCTGTTTACCCCAAGGCGCACCAACCAGTCCTGCGTTAAGTAATGCTTTATGTTTGAGTTTAGATCGACGCTTAACAGGCGTGGCAACTAAATTAGGCTGGCGCTATAGTCGCTATGCGGATGATTTGGCGTTTAGTCAAGTTGCGACTAAAAAACAAGCGCCTGAGCTAACACCTTTATTTGGCAGTATCAAACGTATTTTGGGAGAAGAAGGCTTTGTGGTGAATCAGAAGAAAACCCATGTGGTTCGTCAAGGTGCGAGGCAGGAAGTGACGGGGTTGATTGTTAATGGTAAGGGGGAGCCGCGTGTACCGAGGAAACTGAAACGGCAATTGCGGGCGGCAGTGCATAATTTTAAGTGTGGTAAGCCGTTGAGGGACGGAGTGAGTTTGATGGAGTTAAAAGGTTATGCGGCTTATATTATGATGACGGATCGTAGGTTGGGAGAGGAGATGAAGAGCGTTTTGGTTGAGTGATTGTTTGTTTTTTAGCAGGTTATAATTGATATTTAATATGGGTTAGATTATCAGTTTTTATCACTGAATCTTAGGCTGGATGCAGACAGTTGAAGAAATTAATCAACCGCCGTAAAATTGCGGTGGTTGATATTATTTTATTGTTATTATTCAAGTATTTATATTGATTATACACAGTCTTTTATGAAGTTATATTTCTTGTTGTGAGAGACGTTTAGCAATCACATTTAATAAAAAATTTTTGCCATTTCTCCATCACTCAACCCATAATCTCGTTCCAAAACCACCAAATTTATTGCCACTAACAGCTATTTTCTAGTTTTCTAGTTTTCTAGTGATGAGGCTTTCGCCTTGTCATGTTGAGAGGCTATTGTATTTTCTTCCAAGGCTAATTGTTTAAATAAAATTTTAGCAATATAACCTGCTCCAGCTTGAGTTAGATGTCTGCCGTCATAAGAAATTAATTGCAAATCATCAGTAAATAATGGGCAGGTTGTCGATTTTCCACATAGTAAATTATGTGGATTTACAAACGTTATACGTTTATCCAATTGTCTTTCAAAAACAGTATTAATTTCCATAGACGTTTTTCCAACATAATTTCTGAATGATTTTAGTTCTTTTTCAGACATTTTTAGGTAATCTTTAGGTGATATTTTGCCAAAGAATTTATTGCCAATCAGTACCATCTTTTGTTGCTTGTTCGTTTTTAAGTAATTGATGATGTCAGGAAATTTTTCCGCTACCTTAATTTTCCAAAGCGCAGCAAAAATAATTAAATCCGCTTCTTGTATTTGTTTCTTCGCTTTTTTTAGACTATCCGCACGTCCTGATTGCAAACAGAACTTCTGGTGTTTAGGAGCGATATAGTTGGCAATGTTTTTTTCAGGTATTGTTTGGCAAGCATAAGGAATGAAACGGAATTGAATTTGGTAGTTATTTAGATAGCTATTTTCCAATGCACCATTGAGAAAATCACAACCTTGGCTATCGCCAACAATAATTGCTTTTTTTTTGGTACTGTTTTTGTCAAAAGGTTTTGCTTGTAGTGAACGACATTTCTTAAAAGCATAGGCATCACTGGATTGCTTATTGCTTGCTTTGATCATATTTTCGTACACTGATGAAAGAGGGGGAGCAGCATAGCTTGTTGAAAATGTTATTAATAAAAAGTAACCAAATAAAAAAATGATCCAAATAGGTAAATTGGTTGAAGAGTGAGTGCTTGTACTCATAACTATAATTAGTCCTTGTTATTGCCCTTATTGAGGTATAGGTATTACAGGTGTTGGTCTAGGTGAAGAAGGGGGTGGGGTAAAAAATATCATGTATCCGTTATTGACGGGGAAGTTCATCTGTTTAAATTACGTTATACAGGTATTATGGGACTAAAAGCAAATGGCAGCTAATAATGTTAGACTCCATTCTATGTGACTAGACATGTAACAACACCCTAACAATACACAACAAAAAATATTTCTCATTAATACGTTTATTATGCAAATCCCACGTCTCTATATCTCCGCTGCTCACAAATCATCGGGCAAAACAACCATCAGTATTGGGCTTTGTTCCTTGTTGACACAACAGGGTTATATTGTACAACCATACAAGAAAGGGCCTGACTATATTGACCCGCTATGGTTGTCATCAGCAACACAACGGGCGTGTTATAACCTTGACTATAATACAATGTCAAAAAATGAGATCTTGTCTTATGTTGCACGTTATAGTGCAACGGCTGATGTGAGTATTATTGAAGGTAATATGGGTTTGTATGATGGTGTTGCTATTGATGGGAGTAATAGCAATGCTGCGGTGGCAAAACTAACTAAAACCCCCGTGATACTTGTTGTGGACGCTCAGGGGGTAACACGAGGGGTTGCACCTTTATTACAAGGCTATCAAGGCTTTGATACAGAGTTGAATATTGCAGGGGTTCTTTTCAATAAAGTGGCAAACACTCGTCATGAAACAAAATTAAGACAAATGACAGAAACGTATACTGACCTACCTGTTGTTGGTGCAGTAAGACGTTCTGTTGACTTGGTATTAACCGAACGGCATCTTGGTTTGCAACCTTTTAATGAAAATGAACAAGCACAACAACAAATTGAGACAATTGCACAGCAGCTTAGTGAGCAAATTAATATTAAACAAATAGTTGGTTATGCTAATAGCGTGGAGGCATTGCCATGTTTAGGGAATAATAGGGAGGGTAACAAGACTAACAATAACAATAGCGATAATGATAATGATAATAAGATAAATAATACCAAACCTTTACGCATTGGTATTTGTCAAGATGCTGCATTTAGCTTTTACTATCCTGATGATTTACTTGCACTTGAGCAAGCAGGGGCGCAATTAATTACCATTAATACATTGGTTGATAAAGACCTTCCTTATCTTGATGGTCTCTTTATTGGTGGTGGCTTTCCTGAAGCAAAAATGGAAGCACTTAGTGCGAATATAACGATGAGAAAGGCTATTGCCGCTGCCATCGAAAACGGCTTACCTTGTTATGCCGAATGTGGTGGTCTTATGTATCTTAGCCAATCTATTATTTGGCAAGGCAAACAACAGGCAATGGTTGGTGTTATTCCTGGTGATGCCGTCATGCATGAAAAACCGCAAGGACGAGGCTATGTTAAACTGCGTGAAACAGCAGCGATGCCGTGGCCGAAAGAGGGCGATTATCTTGACGATAAAACAATTGCTGCGCATGAATTTCATTATTCTAAACTCCAAAATACACACGGGAAATTGACCAAGAAGGGTGCTTTTGTCTACAGTGTACAGCGCGGAACAGGAATTGATGGGCAGAATGATGGTTGGTTGTATAAAAATCTCTTAGCCTCTTATGCGCACATTCGAGATACTAGCAAATACCACTGGGCAAGCCGCTTTGTTGCTTTTATACGGCAACAGGTTCAGTGATAAAGTCAGAATTACTGAGAATTAAGTCGGCATCTTTCATAAACGCTAAAAGTAGTTTACCGTTTGAAGCCTGCTAGGAATCGCACTGAAACCGAACGTTGTTTGAGCGTAGCGAGTTTAGCGAGTTTAGCGAGTTTAGTGAGATTGAAGGGCGAATCCTAGCAGGCTGAATGGTTAACTGATGAATGAAGGATGCCAATAAGTCATAAATTTAAAAAACTCATTAAAAAGGAAAAAAACACGAATGATTACCATAAGCCCCGCAGCAGAAGCGCAAATTCAACAAGCTAGACAACAGTCAGATGCAGAAGGTCTCGCTTTAAGAGTTGCTGTTGAACTCAAACAAGATGGTTCATTGCATTACATCATGGGTTTTGATGATAATAAAAAACAAGGTGATATGGTGATTGATGCAGAGAAAGCAAATGTTGTGATTAATGTTGCCTCAGAACCCTTGGCTAAAGGGATGAAAATAGATTTTGTTGAACTAGAAGGTCGTATGGAGTTTATTTTTATTAATCCTAATGATCCTAAACAAAAACCACCTACAGCCTAAGTTATGCCCCAAACCACTGCTCAAAATCCTAAATCTAATGTTAGTACTCGTTTAGGGAGTGCTGATGTTCCTCTTGTTGAATTGAAGTATCTTGCTACTGAGGAAAAGGACACCAACACGACGGATAATACTGATGTGTTTGACATGAAGGATGTTCCAGCCATTATTTTTCCTTGGCAAGCACAAGTAGGATTTGTTGTGCTTTTTTTGCTATTTATCATGATTGGAACCTTTGATTTTTGGATTATTAACTCGCATATTCAAGAAGGCTGGTTACCTTTTACAATGAGTATTCTTTGGGGGGTGGCAGGTATTGGTTTATTGGTATTGCTTTGGTGGATATGGGATGAATTTACCCAGTTTGGTAATGATCTTTCGCAATGGGCAGAGTCATTACGTTTAGGTGAGCTATCTGAACGCATGTCAATTCCGCATGAGTTTTCACCGTCATACCGTATTCGTCGGCGGTTGAATAGAATTTCTTGTGATTACCAAAAGCTCTCCGAAAAAATAGAACAGCGTCATTTTCGCCAAGAACGTCATATCGAACAAAAAAAACATTATTTGACCGTACTTTATGATGTTGCAGCTTGTATTAATGGTTCCAATGATCTTGAAGATTTACTCAATCAGTTTTTGATGACATTGAAAGAGGTGGTAAAAGCAGAAGCGGCTACCGTTAGATTGCTGGATGATGATGGTCAAATGCGTTTGGTTGCAAGTATTGGTTTGACAGATGATATTATTAAAAAGGAAGAAATTATGCCTGCGCCACATTGTTTATGTGGTAAAGCTGCAGTATCAGGGGAAATAAAAATACGTCAAGATTTAGACAAATGCAACCTTAGAGTGGGGAGTCATTTTTTTAAAGATGAAAATGTTGAGCTAATTGCGGTACCTTTACAGTATAGAAGTCAAACTTTAGGGGTTTATAATCTTTTTATTAATAAAAAGCATCACGCATTAATTGAAGATGAGTCTGAACTGCTGATTAGTATTGGACGGCATCTAGGGATGGCTATTGAAAAAGCAAGTCTTGATGAAGAGGCAAAATTGTTGTCGATTATGGAAGAGCGTACACGCATGGCACATGAGTTACATGACTCTTTAGCTCAAACCTTAGCCAGCTTGCGTTATAAAGCGCGTTTACTTGATGATTCACTGCACACGGATCGCGATGAACTAATTTGGTCAGGATTAGAAGACCTTGAAGCGAGTATTGATATTGCTAATATTGAGCTACGCAGCTTAATGACTGACTTCCGTGCTCCTATTGATGAACGGGGTATCGTGTGTGCTATTGAGCGTTTATCAAAACGTTTTGAACGAGAGACAGGCTTAGAGGTTTTTTTCTATCAGAATTGGCATTTAGAAAGATTACCACGAAAATTAGAAGTGGAAGTGGTGCGTATTGTACAAGAAGCCTTGGTGAATATTAGAAAACATAGTCAAGCAAAAACTATTCGCATTCTCATTTATAGTTCAGCACAAGGTGAGTGTCGAATATTGGTAGAAGATGATGGCATTGGTATGCAGAAGTCATCGATTAATAAAACCAATGATGCAGGTGAACATATTGGTTTAACAGTAATGCGTGAGCGTGCAGCAAGAATAAATGGCGAAATTCAATTTGACAGCGAGGAGGGAGAGGGTACACTGATTCAACTTAATTTTACTGTCTCTTAGACCAAATATCATTACTATTTATGGCTGAATCTTTAGCATTAACAAACGCAACGATACTTCTTATTGATGACCATGCTCTCTTTCGAGTAGGGTTGCAAGACTTGTTGAAACGCCGTGGCATTAATGTAGTAGCTGCCGTAGCCAATGGTAAGGAAGGGATGGCTCTTGTTAAACAACATCACCCTGATATTGTTTTGCTTGATATGCGAATGCCAGAAATGGATGGGCGTTCTGTTTTAATTCAGATTAAGAAACTCTTTCCTAAGCAACGTGTGGCAATGCTAACCACCAGTGCTGATGAAACGGATCTTATTGATTCGTTACGCAAAGGTGTACAAGGTTATTTACTCAAGGATATGGAGCCTGATGATCTTGTTGTGGCATTAAAGGATATTCTTGCTGGGAAAACAGTCGTTGCTCCCCAACTTTCTCATGTACTAGCACGTGTTGTTCAGGGGAATGGGTTAGATGATGAGCCAGAAGATAATCCTTTTGCTGAGTTAACGCCACGTGAGTTTGAAATATTGGGTTTGTTAGCAGAAGGACAAAGTAATAAAGTGATTGCACGTAATTTAGGCATTGCAGATGGCACGGTAAAATTACATGTAAAAGCTATTTTGCGAAAGTTACAAGTAAGTTCACGTATTATGGCTGCGGTAATGGCCGTTGAACATGGACTTAAAGCCTCTTCAAAAAGATAATAAAAAATATAAATAAAAAAGGAATTTTTACTCATGGCGAAAACCTATAAAAATCTAGTTTCAGATGTCCTTCCAAACATTCGCGAAGTCTTTCCGTGGGATTTAGAGGAAATGCTAGAGGCGAATCCCAATATTATGTTGGTTGATATTCGTGAGGCTGTTGAGTTTGATACGGTACGACTGAAAAATTCTATTCATGCCCCTAGAGGAACGCTAGAGTCCTGTTGTGATTGGGACTATGTAGAGACGATTCCTGAGCTTGTGCAAGCTCGGCAAAAAACGGTAGTGGTTGTTTGTCGTTCTGGAAATCGTAGTGCATTGGCAACAATGACTATGCAAATGATGGGGTATGAAGATATTTATTCATTAAAAACAGGTCTTAAAGGTTGGAATGACTCTGATCTTGAACTTGTTGATGGTAAAGATAATATTATTGATCCTGATGAGGCAGAGGCTTTTTTGTTTCCCGTGGTTGCAGCAAACCAATTGTCACCTAAGTAGTATGGTATAACATTTAGTCTGAATTTATTCTGGGGGAAGATGATTTAATTGAGTAATAAATTTTGGTTATAAATTAACCTATTAGGTGGCATTATGCGTTAAAGAAAGATGAGAATTTTTTATCATTTTCCTCTATCATCTACAGGCTGAATCATCGAATATGAATATTTGGAATTAAGTCTATGAAAAAAATTCTCATTTTGTTGTTAGCGATACTTGCTATTGCTGCGGTTGCTTATTTTTGTATATACGAAAATCGTATTCCTTCTATTGAAAAAGACTTGTCGTTTCGTTCCCAAAATAAGCTAAATAACCAAGAGATGAGTTGGGCACGAGTCAAAGTTGACGGAAGAAATCTCACCTTAACAGGTGTTGCACCGTCAGAAAAATTACGTGATGATGCAATGCATGTTGCAAATGTTAATGGCGTTAATTTTATTGATAATCAACTTACTGTTGTAGATGATGCCAATAATATAAGTAGGAGTATGCCTCATGCTAATGAGTTGGATGATTCCGCTGGCGGTAACTATTCCTTAAATATTTCAAATATTTCAAAAAATGATGCAGGAAAATTACTTGTTGAAGGCGTAATGAGTGCTGCAATGCACCAAAAAGTTGTTGAGGCAGTAACAGCAAAAATAGGTGTTGATCAATTGGTTGATCATATTGTAGATAAAGAAGTAGAAACCCCAAAGGAGTTGCCAGCAATAGCAACAACGATGTTAGCACGTGTTGTTGCATTGGAAGATGGTCAGGCGCGTTTAGCAGGGAAACAACTCGTTGTATCAGGCTCTACCCCAACGGAAGAAGCTGTTGAACAAATAAAACAACAAACAGCAAAAGGCTTACCAAAAGGTTTTACATCAAGTTTTAATCTTACGCCCCCAAAAGCAGTTGCTGATTCAGCGTTAGCAAGTCCAAGTCAAGAAAGAAAAATAGCAGTAGCTTCTACTCCTCGAAGGAAAAAAATAAAACAATTTAGCTCAAAAAAATGTCAGCAAAAACTCAACAAGGTTTTAGCTGAGAGCAAAATATACTTTACGTCATCAAGTGCGGTAATAAAAAAATCAAGTTATAAAGTACTCAATAAATTAGCGAGTGTTGCTAGTCGATGCACTTCACATAAAATTAATGTGCATGGACATACTGATATAACAGGACGAAATAAACTAAATCAACGCTTAAGTAAAAAACGTGCACAAGCTGTGGCAGACTATCTTGCCAAAAAAGGAGTCAACCCGAAGTATATTCATGCGGTTGGACATGGTTCTAAGAAACCAATTGCTAGTAATAACACATCAGCTGGGCGCGCACGTAATCGTCGAATTGAGTTAACTGTAGAGGATTAAAGGATGGATTATTTATTATCACAAATATGGATGTGTTTAGGTTTAATTGCACTTATTGCGGGTCTTGCTGGGTGGTTTTTAAGAGGTGGTAGTAAAAACAAAATTAAAGCTATAGAAGAAGAGTGGAAGGTTAAATTAGCAAGAGCACAGAATGAGCGTGACTATTATGCGGGTGAAGTCAAAAATCTGAACGCGATGGCAGAGAATAGGGAAAGCGTTGAGAAAAACTACCAAAATGAAAAACAAGCATTGGCGATACGTTTAGAAGATATGCAAATGGATGCCAAGATGACTTCTGAAGCATTTAACGATCAAGAACGCTTATTAAAGCAGCAGGCGCTAGAGTTAGAAGAAAGTCGGCGTGCATTATCAGCCAAACATGATATAGAACATCGGTTTGAGCAAAAACTGATTGATTATGCAGAAGATCTTGAAAAGTCAGCTTTAGCATTACGTACTGCAGAAGAAAAAATAAGTGATTTACAAACAGAATTGGATAGTACAAAAATCCAATTATTAGATACAACGGATAAACTCGCTATTACTGAGGGTTTATTAGTTGATGGTCAAAATGTTGTTGCAAAAGAGAGGCAAACGATTCTTCCTATGGAGGATAAAGAAAATAGCCAAAGACCAAGCCCGGCACCTATACAAAAGAAAGGAGAGGTTACACAGACGAAAGGTATTCTTGGTACAGGAAGTTTATTATCAATGCCAACTTCCTCAGTAGAAATTGTTGATGCACACGATGAAAGACCTGTCAAAACAACTGGGCAAGCGTTAGATGATGCTTTTTCTGAGATTGATATGGGCGTTCAGATAGCGAAAGAGAATGTATCTCAAAAGAGTGATGTTAATAAGAGCAATATTGATAAGAATACTGATGATAGTATTGATTACAAAAGTGCAACATTAGCAGGTGCTGGTGCTGCCGCACTGGGTATGGCTGGTAAGATGAAAGATAAACTGACTCAAGTAAAGGATGACTTACTTGATAAAGTGGATCTTTCTGGTGATGTTTATACCATACAAGATATTCATATTATTAATAGTGAGGAAGGTAAACACTTAAGTCAGATGAATATTATCTCTACGGAGGATATGATTGATAAATGTTCTTCTCAAGAAGGTGTAGAACGCATTGCAAAGAGCATGGGTAAAGAAAATTGGGTTGTGCGTTCTTGGGTCAGTATGGCTGATCTTATGCGCGTACAAGGTGTTGATACGGTTAATGCAGAGCTACTTGAGCTATCAGGTATTTCGTCAGTACAAGCACTTGCATCCGCAAAACTTTCTAAACTGACTGAGAGCATTAAGATTATTCACAAACATGTTGGTAAAACTAATCATGTGCCTGATAGTGAAGAGATAGAAGGGTGGATTAAGAGTGCTGCGAATTTGCCAAAGCGTTTAGATGATAACTTAGATAAACTTTAGTTGTGTGGCTGGGATTTCTTGGATGTTAATGTTATCCCAGCCTTGTATATTAATTTCGTATATTAACTTCTACAGTTAGACCATCAAAGCTTAGACAAGTTAAAACGTTTCGAGGCATAAGCAATAAGAAGTAATACTGGAATTCCCATTATTGCAGTGATCAAAAAGAACGTCTGATAACCTAATGCATCTACCATCGTACCTGAATATCCGCCTAAAATTTTCGGTAACAAGGTCATTAATGAACTGAAAATTGCATACTGTACCGCAGTAAACTGAATATTCGTCAAACTAGAAAGAAAGGCAATAAAGGCAGCACTCGCAAGCCCTGCTGATAAGTTATCGGCTGAAATAACCACATAAAGCATTGGTAAGTCATGCCCCATTGTCGCTAGTAACATAAATAACAAATTAGTCAAGGCAGACAATAATGCACCAACAAATAAGATGCGAATGACTCCAAAGCGCATTGCTAATAAGCCGCCTAAGAATCCGCCTAGTATTGTCATAAATAAACCAAACGATTTAACCACAGTGGCAATCTCTGGTTTGGTAAAACCCAGATCTTGGTAAAATACATTGGAAATAACACCGAGTACAATATCTGAAATACGATATAGTCCTACCAACAGTAATAATAGCAAAGCAAGGCTTGTGCCATAACGATTAAAGAAATCAGTCAATGGGGCAATATAGGTTTCTTGCACCATTTGCCGTTTGACAATGCCTGCTTCTATGCTAACGCGGGCGATAAGGTAAGCACAGGCGACAGCAATGATGAGACGTATCAGCTCAATGAAGAAACTTGCAAGATGCTTATTGCCCACCACGTCCTTTAAGTGACTACTCAGTTCACTGGCAATTTCCTTGGTAAGGATGAAAATACCAATAAAACTTCCTACAGCAAGGGCAAAGAGTAATAAAAAGCGAGCATAATCGGTGGTTGAGTAGTGAGTGAGGGCAGTTTGTTGTTCGTCTATTTTTTCTTTTTCATCAATATTTTCTTCTTTCAATAGTTCTCTAATATGAAAGCCAATGATTACTATTGCCAGTGCGATAATAACGTTCCAGATGATTGTAGTTGAAATAATATTAGCTAAATCAGCAAAAAATACGCCAATAAACCAATAAATAATAGCGAAAAAAAGCAAAGTAAGACCAAGGTGGTCAACAATGCTGTGCTTGACTAATTGGGGGGGGGCAAGAGAGGGAGCATGTTTAATCTTTCTGTTTAGTATTAACCAACTGACCAGCACAATAAATCCCAAACGCATGACTGACATATAGATAAGATAATAAGAATTCAATGAGTCTGACAAGACAAAAGCTAGTTCATTGGCAGCAAATAGTAAGACTAGTAATGCTGCTAGATAACCTGCTGGTAACATGTTACGCATATTTTTAAAGCGGTTTGGTTCTGGAATGATTAGTGTGGTGATCACGCCTAACATCATTACTCCAGCCATGGCGATATAAGTATTTAGCCATGCTTGATAGTTATAAGCACCTTTATCAGATCCCCAATAGCTTGCTAAAAACAAAGCGCCTGCACCTGCAGCTAACATGCCAATACGATAACCAGCAATATAGGTTGATGACATGACTGCTTGATTATCAGCATCTGCGGCTTCAATACGATACGCGTCAATAACAATATCTTGCGTGGCAGAAGAAAATCCGAGCAATACCGCAGCAAACCCCATGATGGTGAGTTGATGTTCACCTAAGGCAGGATTGGTCATTGCCATCCATACAATCGCACCAATAATGGCAAGCTGTGCGACTAGCAACCATGCACGTCTGCGCCCCATAAGTGTGGTGAGGAGTGGTAAGGGGAGGCGGTCAATCAAGGGTGCCCAGACAAATTTAAAGGAATAACCTAAGGCTGCCCAACTAAAATAGGTTACTGCCGAACGTTCGACTCCAGCTTCACGCAACCATAAGGATAAAGAGGAAAAAATTAACAGAATTGGTATTCCTGCCGAAAAACCAAGAAATAACATGGTCATCACCCGAGGATGAAGAAAGTTTGCACTGGCTAGTTTCCAATTCATTAGACATTTATCTCGTAGTTGTAATCAATGGTAAGAGGAGCGTGGTCTGAAAAACGTTCTGCTTTATAAATAGCAGAAGCCTTGACAGTACCTTGCATTGATGGGCTTAATATTTGGTAATCAATGCGCCATCCTGTATTGTTTGCCCACGCTTGTCCACGGTTTGACCACCATGTATATTGATGTTCTTCTTGCTCTAATTCACGAAAGGCATCAATAAAGCCAACGTCATTAAATAAGGTATCAAACCAAGCCCGTTCTTCAGGTAAAAAACCTGAATTTTTTTGATTGCCACGCCAGTTTTTAATATCCGCGTTGGTGTGGGCAATATTCCAATCACCTGAAAGCACATAATCCCGTTCTGAGGCTTTCATGCTAAGCATTTTATCCATAAAGAAATCCATGCATTGGTATTTAAACTGTTGGCGTTCTTCTTTCGCTGATCCAGAGGGCATATAAAGTGAGCTGACACTTAAGTTGCCAAATTGTGCTTCGATATAGCGTCCTTCGTTATCAGCATCTTTGTACCCCATGCCAATAACAACATCATCGGGTTTATAGCGACAAAAAAGAGCAACGCCGCTATAGCCTTTTTTTTCTGCATCATGGTAATAACAGTGATAGCCAGTGGGTTTAAAAACAGGATCAGTAAGCTGCCATTCTTGTGCTTTGGTTTCTTGAATACAAACCACATCGGCGTGTTGTTGCTCAAGCCAGTTAAAAAAACCTTTACGAGCAGCCGCTCGAATACCATTCGTGTTTGCTGAAATAATGCGCATAGAGGAGGGAATCCGTAATGATAGGGATTAATGGGAAGGCTATTCGGTATTGTAATCTGTCCATGATAGACTGCCCCGTATTGTCCGTATTATAGCGCTTAACTATGTCAAAACCCATCCTCTATTCTGTCATTGAATCACGTATTCATCCTCGTTTTTCCACGCTTTATCAACGTCTCGGTATAGAAGAATTACTGTTTTCTTCTACACGTAAAGCAATGGCGCAGATTAAAAAGCAGCCGCCTGATTATTTGGTCGCTGATTTTCATTATGGTTATAGTAATAATTATGCAGGGGTAAATATCAGTAATTTGGATGTGATGTTAATGGCAATGCAGCGTTACGCACCTTTTCCACGTACTAAGGTGATTGTTGTTGCCGCTAAACATGAGATGCAATATGTGAGTGAATTGGGTGGCATCTACCCACTTTGTGCTGTGTTGCAGTATCCTGTGACTGAGTTGCAAATGGAAAAATATCTAAACTAGTGAGTTAATTTTGTTATAAAAAGACAAGCGTATAGATAACGATATAAGTTGATAGATATTTACACTAATTATTTTGTTTTTGCAAATGAACATAATTACCTATTACTAACTTGATCTAAATCATAGTACCATTCGCGCCGAAACTTTTATTCTGCATCCTTGCACTATAGTAGGTTGCGTAGGATTTTTTAATTTAATGAAGGTTATTTAACATGTTAATGCCTAGTTTTTAACATGTTGCTTAGGAATTTTATTATGGTTACAGGAGTATGTGTTAGATGTCTACAGGTTTAATGATTGCCATGCTGTGCTCATTTGCTG